>JAQVPT010000216.1 GCA_028701945.1 Bacteroidales bacterium | reverse complement strand
GCCAAGCGGGATTGCAATTATTCTGTCTTCGTTAATGCCTTTTTCGATAAAATATGTTTTTGCCCAATTGCATGTATCGTTTGAGAGTCTCATGTTATATTCTTCAGTATCAACCATATCGGTATGTCCAAAAATTACAACATCCAAAACACTGTCTTGCTGCAAATGCTCTACAAGAAGCTCCACGTTTTTGACATAATCTTCTATTAGCACATGTCCGTTAAAATCAAAATAGCCAATGGCTTGAGGTATTGAAACAGGTTTTTTGTTATTATACAAACTGTCGAAATTTTGCCAGTATGCATTTGGTAAGGATTTCGTTTCATCTAATTCATCGGGAACTGAGGTGTATATTTTTTTTCCTGTTGTGATTTCCTTCCCAATATTATTGTTGTATGTTAGTTTAACTCCATTCAAATTATCTATTGAGTTTGTACGAAAACTAATAACATAATAATTCGCACTAAGATATGGCAGTTCTGTCCACACGCCAATTATTTCTTTGTCTGACTGAATACCGAAATATTTTCCGCCAGTATATGATGCCAAAACTTCTAATAATGGTTTGTTAACGTACTGTCCGAACGAGATACAACTTATTTTAATATTATTCTTCTTTGCTTGTTCGGCAATCTCTAAAGCAGTGGTTGCTTTAGCATCTTTTACGAAAAAAGAAGAGTTTTCATATCCGTCAGTAAAAACAATAATTTCTTTATTTTGACTGGCACTATCAAGAATATAAATCCCTTCGCCAATTGCTGCATAAAGAGCTGTGCCACCGCCGAATCCTTCAAGACCGCGGGCTTGATAATATTTGTTTAGAATAGCTTTGTCATTTGTTAATTCTTTAAGACGTTGGATTTTGTCATCAAATTTAATAATACCTAATTTATCTTGGTCGAATTTATTATTTATGAATGATTTAGCTGCACGTTCCAGAGTATTTATCGGTTCTTCCATTGAGCCACTGTAATCAAGCACCATTGAAATATCTCGTGGTATGATTTCGGTTGACACATATTCTTGAACTTTAAAATCGCTTATTTTACTACTTTTGCCACCTGTGTATGTTTCAGCTAATCCAATAAAGTGTTTTTTAGATTCATTATCAGAAATTGTTGGAGGAGCTAGACCGTGAACAAAATTACCAGCACTATCAACAACAAGGACATATAATTTGACCACATCTGGAAACTCACTTAGGTCAGTTGAAAAAATCTCATAATCTAATCTTACGTTTTTGCGAACTTTAGTGTAATTGGTTTCACCTGTGATATATTTGCGACTTATCATGTGAGTTTTAAAGATTCTTTTATCCTCGACACCGTTAAGATAAGCTGTTAGTGTTATATTCTCATCGTTTTCGGGTTTATATTTTAAAAATCCTTTTAGTTCTTGAACATCCTCACTGCATGAGAGCATTACCGAGTCTGCATTTTCGACAATCCAAGTTAAAACAATATCCTCTCCCTTAAAAAAGGTTTTGTTTCCTGAGAAATGTTTGATATTAGAGTCGTAAGCATATATTGTAAAGTCTTTAACCTCGAAAGTGCCGTCTGTGCGATATATTTCAATTCTGATTTTTTTATCGTCTTTGATTTGGATATAAATATCTCCAGCGGGCGGTAAAACACCGCTAATACCAATAAATTTTACGCTATCAGCATTTTTATATTCCCACGAGATATTTGCATTTTCGTGTCGTGGAACTCTCGGTGGATAATCAAAAGTTTCGACATAATTAACTTTAACAATTTTCGATTCACTTTTTGAATAACCGTTTTTATTAAATGCTGTAATTGTAATGATTGTATCATTAGTTGAACTCAATGGAATTTTTCCTTTTAATGCAAACTCTTCGTCCATCAATCCTATTTTTACATATTCGGCATTTTCGACTTCCCAGTTTATGGAAGCTGTTTCTTCGTCGGTAATTTCAGACGGAAGGTTGAAATCTATTATGGTAGGAGCCAAGACAATTATATTAATTCTTTTTCTTTTGCTTTGATTACGTTTATTTGCAAAAAAGATATAAGAACTTGTTTCTTGCGGAGCAACTGTGATTGAGCCACTTAGTGGTAATTTCTTATTGCTAATCTCATAACAAAAAACTTCTTTGGCATATTCGGCTTCCCACGATATACAAATTGAATCGCCGAGAAGTATTGTATTACTTTTATTTGTTCTTATTTTTATTTGTGGCTTCTTCGCAGAAACTTGAAGAACAATGGCTAATAGAAAGATAGCAAATAGTAAAACTGGTCGGGAAATCTTCATTTTTGCTTATTTTTTAATATAACGAAGTTTGAGGTTAAATTATTGAGTAAAATTACAAAAATAGATGTTTATTGCAATTGTTTGTAAATAAATCCGAGTTAGCAGGATGTGTTGATGGGATGATCAGTTTACTCTTTTCAGTCGTGAGATCGTAGCATAGCTACTCGGTTATCAGTTTATCAGTTTTAGTCTAATTCCTTCGGTTATTTCGGAAAAGCGAGTAATAGAACCAAGAACAGATGTAATGATCAGTTAGCGAAAATTTAATGATTACTAATAAGGTTTCTGGGAGCCGAAGACCCGTTTCCCAACTATAGCACCACTTACCGACCAATGATTAAAGCTATTTCCTTCGTCTTCGCCTTGATCTATTATGATTTGTATGCTGTGTTTTCCTGGTTCAATTTCTGTTAGTGGGATAAAATATGGTGGAGTAAGTGTTCCAGGACACCAGTTTGACCGACTTAAATCACTTGATGATAACCCGTTTCCAAAATTACCTGATGCAGGATTGTTTATACGATAAGTCGCACAATCTGTTCGCCATGGAGATATTTCAAAAACTTTAGTTCCGTCAATAAATATCTGATTTAATTTTGAAACAAATTCATCTCCTTCGCCCCAGCCGCCATGTCCGGTTGTAGTAAATATAAGTTGAGGATTTATTATTCCTTCCGGTAGGGTAAACTCTACTTGTAATGTGTCAGTTTTAAATAATTTGCAATAATTTTGACCTGACATTTCCATTATATTGACTGTGTTAAATAATGGCATAATGAATTTATCAGACTTGTCATTTTCGTCTTCCCAACCAGGATAAAAATCTAATTCAAGACTTACTTTATGACCATTTTTATCGTAGTTGCCAATAAAAACACCAATCCAAACTTCATCAGTGTTGTCGGGAATTAAATTTGTAATTTCTTGCTTATAAAGTATGTCTTCTGCCCAATCATAGTTATTAATAGGTCTTAATGTATTGAAATTACCTGCTCCAAAGGATGTAAAAAATCGCATTAATTCAATTGGAGGGTCATAATCTTTAGTTTTTATGATACCTTGATATTTTTCTCCATTTTTATCTTGTATTATTGGTAAAATATCTATCGAATTATTAAAAGCATCTAATATTAGATTTTGTTTGTCGTTTGTAATCATAAAGACGGAACCAGTTCTGTCGTAAGCATCACCATCAGACTTTACATTTAATCTTGCAAAACAATACGCACCTTTTTTAGCAATTACTGGTAGTTTTATCTTTTTCAGAATTACTCCTCCGTTTGCCAAGTGATAAGTTTCGCCGTTAAGCGTATCAAAAACAGTTATTTTGGGTATTTCTGGATCGAAATTTATACGTTCATTATCAAATACTGGTACAATTGTGTATCGAGAAAGAATTTTAAGTTCTTCAAATTCAGGATCTGTAATTTCTCTTGCATCCTCAAAAGGATAGGATGGAAGCTCCTTTATTTTTATTTTTTCAATTTTGTCGAATACAATTGATCTATTACCATTAATCTCAACTTTCAAAACAAGCGAGTTGTAATCAGGCAAAAAGTTTGCATAAGGACTGCCTTTTGCTTCAAACTCATCATTATACCAAACTTCAATAGTGTTTGAAAATGAACTATAAATAGCCTTTTTACATTTGTGCTTACCGATTATTTCAATACTATCTTTGATAGTAATGGGGGCTGAAGCATCATCAAAAAGTGATATGGTTTTGTACAGGGTATCATTATAGGATATGATGTCAACATTTATACTTCTATTTATGTCAATATAATGTCTGATTTTATCATCGTCATCAGAAAGATAGCAAATTCCGTTTGAGTAAATCATGTCAAAGTCGTGATTCTCTTGATAATTGCCATTTGAATACTGTTTGTACGAAACTTTGTAAGCTGTGTTATTGTTTTTTTGAGCAAAAAGACAAGTGTTGAAAACAATTACAGATGCCAGCAGAAATATAACGTGTTTTATTGTTAGGATATTAGTCATTTATTCGACAGTTTTTTTATTAGTTTTATCGTACTTTTTAAGAGACCAAAACACAAGAAATACTCCACCAAGAACAATAGGTATGCTTAATAATTGTCCCATATTCAGACTCATATTTTCTTCAAAACCAACTTGATTTTCTTTAACAAATTCGATAAAGAATCTTGCGGTAAATATTAAAATAAAAAACACACCTAAGAGAAAACCACGAGCATTTCTAAACCGTTCATTTTTATAAAGTTTTAGTAATACGACCGAAGTAATAATATAAAAAAATGCTTCGTATAATTGAGTTGGGTGACTAGGAAGGGTATCACCATTTTTAGCAAATATAAATCCCCACGGTAAGTCGGTATGATGTCCGTATATTTCTGAATTAAATAGATTTCCTAATCTTATACAGGCACCTGCAAATCCTGTTGGGATAGCAACTCTATCAATCAACCAAAAGAAACTTTTTTTAGTGGATTTACGTTGAAATATTAGCATCGAAACAATTATTCCCAATGCTCCACCATGACTTGCAAGCCCTTGAAAACCAGTAAAATGAAACTCGGGGCTAAAACTAACTGGCAAAATAATTTCTAATAAATTAGATTGATAATATGCCCAATCGTAAAAGATGCAATGTCCTAATCTGGCACCAATCAATCCACCAAGAACAACATAAACAGTGAGGGAGTCAAGCTCCGAAACAGGGACTCCTTCATTTTTATATATTTTTTTTACAATGAAGTAGCCAATTATAAATCCTATTGCAAAAAGAATAGAATAATATCTAATTTGAAAACTACCTAAATCTATTAACGCTGGATTTACATCCCATAAAATCGAACTTATCATAATACGGTCTAATTTTTGACAAATGTAAGTATCATATTTTTATTTGACTAAATTTATTTAATAAATATATAAAAAACTAAATTTATTTTTCAAAAAATCTTGTATTTGCATATTAAAAATTATATTTGTGAAAACTTAAATTTTAAAATGATGAGAAAATATTTCGTGATTATGTTTGCCGGTTTATTATTCACTTCTATTGCCGGTTTTTCTTGTACAAATTTTATTGTTACCAAAGGAGCTTCAACTGACGGTTCTGTAATGGTAAGTTATGCTGCTGATAGTCATGCTCTTTATGGAGAATTGTATCATTGGCCAGCAAAAAAATATCCTAAAGGCACAATGCTTAAAGTTTTTGAATGGGACACAGGTAAATATCTTTGTGAAATACCACAGGTAGAGGAAACCTATAATGTTGTTGGAAACGTTAATGAGCATCAAGTAGCTATTGGAGAAACTACCTACGGAGGAAGAGACGAGCTAGTTGACCCAGCTGGATTAATGGATTATGGAAGTTTAATATATATAACTTTACAACGCGCAAAATCGGCTCGTGAAGCAATTAAAATAATTGCCGAATTAATGGACGCTCATGGATATGCTAGCAGTGGTGAAACTTTTTCTGTATGTGATAAAAATGAAGCGTGGATATTAGAACTTATTGGTAAAGGTCCAGGTAATAAAGGTGCAGTTTGGGTAGCAAGACTTATTCCTGATGGATATGTTTGTGCTCACGCAAATCATGCAAGAATTACAACTTTTGATTACCAGAAAAAAAATGACTGGTTCAATCAAAAACAAACTACTTTTAATTCTAAAGACGTAATTAGCTTTGCTCGTGAAAAAAAATATTTTAATGGTAAAGATGCAGACTTTAGCTTTTCAGATACTTACGCACCCGCTGATTTTGGTGCAGTTCGTTTTTGTGAAATAAGAGTATGGGCGTTTTATAATGCCGTAACTGAGGGAATGGATAAATATTGGGAATATGTTAAAGGAAACATTAAACATGGAGACAACGGTTATGCAACCAACAGAATGCCTTTGTGGGTAAAACCAACAAAAAAAGTTTCTGAAATAGATATGTTTAAATATATGGG
>JAQVPT010000215.1:2327-6277 GCA_028701945.1 Bacteroidales bacterium | reverse complement strand
GCTCCTATAATAGTAACAATCTTTAACATAAGATAATTTTTGATAATAGTTTACAAAGGTATGAAAAAACGGAGAAATATTGAAATTGTTGGTATATCACAAGAGAATTATTTTTGGTTAGTGGTTTTTAATGCCTTATAAAACTCAATCAGTTTTTTTTCTTCGATTTCCCAATTATACTTTTCTTTAACAAGGCGTTTCCCATTTTCACCCATTATTTTTGCTTCGTTTGGATTTTCGGCAAGATAGTTAATGGCATTGGAGATTTCTTGTGGTTTTGTAGGGTCAACACATAATCCACAATAATTATCTTCAATAATAATTTTCCATAATGGGAAATTCGAACCTATTACAGGTAAACCAGAAGCCATGTATTCGAATATCTTATTAGGTTGAGCGTTAATATGATTAGGCTCAGGAAGAAAAGTAACAATTCCTGCGATGGAACTATTTTTTATGTTTTGAGATTGTTTTCGGTCAATAAATCCAAGATAGTTCACATTTTTCCAGCCATCTAAAGACTCGAGCTTAGTTTTATAATCATTTGTCATATCTCCAGCCAAATCCAGTCTTGTATCAGTGAGTTCAAGAGATTCAATTACTTCAGTTAATCCTCTGATTTGAGTTATACCGCCGATATAACAAATTTTATTCTCTTTTGCGGCAATACTGTTGTCTCCAATAATTTCACTTAATAAAGGAAAATTATTTATATCTGTACAGTTTTTGTTCAATTTAATGAACCTGTCTCTGATAAATGGTGTTGCCGTTACAATTCCGTTAAGTCTTTTCGCAATTCGGTTCTCGTATTTTTCTACTATTGCAGCTAATGGTGATCTTAAAATTTTAGGAATATATGGTTTACTAATAATTTGTCTTGGCAAGTCTTCGTGAGAGTCATATATTACTTTATAGCCACGTTTTTTTAATTTTAAAGCAATGCGTAAAAGTTCTGAGTCGTGTAAATGATAAATGTTAGATTTAATTTCTAATGCTTTTGTCAAAGCTTTGCCTGGCATTTTTAAAAATCTATCTGTTCTGCCTTTTGGTTTGCCAATGTCATATATATTTATCCCATCTTTTATTTCGTCTCCAAGACCATCAGCAACTATTAAATTTACTTGCTCAAATACTTTTGTTAATGACTTACATTCCTTATGAAATATTCTTACATCGTATCTTGTGTGTGCAGTTGTTATATGGCAAATAGATGTCATTTTTATTGCGGTTTTTTTAAAATACTACTTTATCACCTATCTTAATTCCATATTTGTCGCATAGACCACCGTTTATTTCAATAACGTATTGTGCCGCAGCAGCAGATGGTAGAGAGGTTTCGTCTAAGGGGTTTGTGTTTTTGTAAATGTCTATAATTCTCATTTTGGAATTAACATAAATAATATCTAGAGGAATCAGAGTGTTTCTCATGTAGAATGATTGTTCTTGCTCACGTGGGAATAAAAACAGCATCCCTTGATCTTCATCCATTTTTGCCCGATACATTAATCCAAGTGCTCTCTCAAAGTCGGTACTGGCAACCTCAATTTCTATGTGAAATGTTTGAGTTTCTGAGGAGCTATCAACAAAAACCAATTCTCCATCGTTTCTAAATTCTGGTGGCTGCTCGAAACTATAATTTTTTTGTTTTAACTCAATATTATTAGTATTTGTATGGGGTTTCTTTTTTTTATCGTTATTACATTGAACAAACATAAGCGATAGTAAAGCAAGTGTGGTGTATATTAATAATTTTTTCATAATAGATATATTCTAATAGATTTTACTAATAATTTTAGCTCATTTGTAAATTATGTAGTTTATAATAAATACCTTTTTTAGTGAGTAACTCTTCATGTTTACCAGTTTCAACAATTTCTCCCTCATTCATAACACAAATAACGTCTGCTTTTTTTATTGTTGACAGTCTGTGTGCTATAACAATTGATGTTCTGTTTTTCATCAGATTATCTAGTGCTTCTTGAACAAGTTTTTCTGATTCTGTATCCAATGCAGATGTCGCTTCATCTAGAATTAAAATAGGAGGGTTCTTTAATACTGCTCTTGCAATACTCAATCGTTGCCTTTGCCCACCCGATAATTTGCTTCCGCTGTCTCCAATATTTGTATCATATCCATTTTCGGTTTCCATTATAAAATCGTGAGCATTAGCCACTTTTGCTGCGTCTATAACTTGTTCTTTGTTTACATTTTGTATTCCAAATGCTATGTTGTTAAATATGCTGTCGTTAAATAATATTGGATTTTGATTTACATAACCAAGCAAATTTCTTAAGCTTTTTAAATTGTAATTTTTGATATTGTTACCATCTATTTGTATTTCTCCTTGTTCAACGTCATAAAATCTGGGAATTAAATCGACTAATGTTGATTTTCCTGAACCACTTTGTCCAACTAAAGCGACAGTTTGCCCCTTTATAATTTTTAAATTTATGTTTTTTAGAACAGGAATTTCTGTGTAAGAGAAGTTGATGTTTTTGTAATAAATTGATTGCTCAAAACTTTTTATTTCTATTGCTCCTTGTTTTTCGGTGATATTGTTTTTTGCGTTAAGAATTTCGTTTACTCGGTCAACCGAAGCCATTGCTTTTTTTATATTATACCACGATGTTGATAGTGTTTTTGCTGGAGCAATTATTTGACTAAATATTATTAAATAACCGATTAGAGCTTGGGACGATAAAGACGTGTTGCCACCTAAAACCATAGTGCCACCATACCACATTATTGCAACAACTGCGGCAGTAGCAAGAAACTCGCTTAATGGGCTAGCCATAAATCGTTTCCGATAGATTTTATTCATTAAGCCTGTGTAGCTGTCGTTTGTGGTGCGAAACCTTCCTGAAATGTGCTTTTCTGCATTAAATGCTTTAACAATTCTTAAGCCAGATAGCATTTCGTCAATTTGTGCCATAAGGTTGCCCATTAGAGATTGCCCAGCCATTGATGTTTTACGCAGTGAGCGTCCAACACTTCCTATTACCAAACCTACAACAGGCAATAAAATAAAAACAAAAACTGTCATTTGCCAACTTATAACTACCATTGTTACAAGATATAAGATTATCTTAATAGGATCTCTAAATATCATTTCGAGAGAACTCATTATGCCCCATTCAATTTCTTGAACATCGTTTGTCATACGGGCAATGATGTTTCCTTTTTTGTCTTCTGAAAAATATGATATGGGTAGGATAATCACTTTATCAAACAATTGATTTCGAATATCTTTTACAACTCCGTTGCGG
The DNA here is from genome assembly GCA_028701945.1 of Bacteroidales bacterium. Lineage (GTDB taxonomy): Bacteria > Bacteroidota > Bacteroidia > Bacteroidales > ML635J-15 > Bact-19. Next base: position 3,011 of record JAQVPT010000215.1, on the reverse strand, counting down.
ATAGGCACCATAAAGTGATTTGCAAAGTATGTTGTCAAAGTTTTGAAAAATGTAGCGATAACAACTATGACACCAATGGTAATTAAAGCATTTAATTCGCCTTTCTCTATGATGATGGTACTTATCCAGTAATTAAAATTATGTTCGATACTTGCCATATTTGTAATGTTTAATGGCATTGGGGTACTTATCAATGGTTGAGATTTAAATAATATACCTAAAAATGGAATAGCCAATGCAAATGAAAATAAACTGAATATTGTTGACAAAATATTAAACAGAATATTTAAGACTGCATTTAATTTGTATGGGAAAATATACTTGAATATTTTATAAAAGTCTTTCATTAAATTCCTGTATAATTAAAGGGTGTGATTTCTTTTAGCTCCGATTTTATGAGTTCAGAAACACTAAGGTTATCAATGAAATTATGCATTGTTTCTTTTGTGATAGCAGTATTTGTTCGGGTAAGTTCTTTTAAGGCTTCGTATGGCTGTGGATAGTTTTCACGCCTTAAAATTGTTTGAATTGCCTCGGCAATTACTATCCAATTTTGTTCTAAATCTTGCTGTATCTTTTTATCATTTAATAATAATTTAGATATTCCTTTTTGTAGTGATGAAAATGCAATTAATGTGTGAGCAAAAGGCATTCCGATGTTCCGCAAAACAGTTGAGTCTGTTA
>JAQVPT010000215.1:0-2317 GCA_028701945.1 Bacteroidales bacterium | reverse complement strand
TAGCGTTTGCTATTCCAAGGTTTCCCTCTGCATTTTCAAAATCGATAGGATTTACTTTATGTGGCATTGCACTTGATCCGACTTCACCTTTTTTGATTTTTTGCTTGAAATAATCCATTGAAACATAAGTCCAAATATCGCGTGAAAAGTCAATCAATATTGTGTTTATGCGGTTTATACAGTTTAAAAGCGCAGCGAGATTATCGTAATGTTCTATTTGAGTAGTTGGAAAGCTGCGGTGAAGACCTAAATATTTGTTTACGAAATTATATCCAAATTCGTTCCAGTCAATATTGGGGTAGCTTACTTTATGTGCGTTAAAATTACCAGTTGCACCACCAAATTTAGAGCTAAATGGTATTTGATCCATTTGCACTAACTGTTCTTTTATGCGTGTCGAAAAAACTTCTATTTCTTTACCAAGTCGAGTTGGAGAGGCCGGCTGGCCATGAGTTCGCGCAAGCAATGCAATATTAGACCATTCAGAAACTTTATCTTCAAGTGTGTTAATTAACTCAATAAGTGCTGGTGAATAGACTTCGTCCATACAATCTTTAATACTTAAAGGAACTGCAGTATTGTTGATGTCTTGTGAAGTTAATCCGAAATGGATAAATTCTTTAAACTCAGAAATATTTAGATTCTCGAACTCTTCTTTTAGGAAATATTCAACTGCTTTTACATCATGATTTGTAGTTTTTTCAATATCTTTAATTCGTTGAGCATCATTGCGATTGAACTCTGAGTATATTTTGCGTAATTTTGGGAATAACGAATTATCAAAGTTTTCGAGTTGCTTCAATGGAATTTCACATAGAGCAATAAAATATTCAACCTCTACATTTACACGATATTTTATAAGTGCAAATTCAGAAAAATAGTTCCTTAAAATTTCGGTTTTTTCAAAATATCTTCCGTCAACTGGACTAACTGCAAATAAACTGTCTGATGTCATTATATACTTTCTTTTACTTGTAAAAAATGCGTCTTATGACGCATTTTGTTATCTGTCGGATAAACATTTAATTTTTATCATTGGACCAATCATGCAAATGCTTGCATATCCCACTGCATTTTCGTATGTTATCCAAACTTTTTTATTGTCTTTTTTTTCAATATCAAATTCCTTGAGATTGAGTGGTTCAAGTTTTTGTCCACTTTCAAGCTGGATTGCCCACCCGCAGCCGTCAAGACCATGCAAATTAACAAGTTGTGCTGGTACAGCATTTTCACATGTTGATTTTTTTATTGTTTTACATGAAAAAACACTTAAACTTATTACAATTATTATTAATAATCTACTGACCTTCATATAACATCATATATTCGTTAAACTTAGGTTGAAGATTTTCAAATAATTCTTCACGCTTATTAACCATAAGCTTTTGTAAAACTCGGCGGTAAGTTTCCATAGCAAACTGTACTTCCATATCACAGGTCATTTTCTTGGTTTTGTCAAGACTGAAAAAGAAATTGAGTTCTTGATTTGATACTTTAACTATTTCTTGTAAAAAATTATCCCCTTTTTCAGTTTCTCCAACGCTATAATATGCGTTAGCGAAGTCAACATCAAATACTCCAGGTATAAATATTGACGTAGGCATAATTTCTTCGCAACGAGCAATTGCTTCTTTCGCTCTTACTGTATCGCCTTCTGCAGCAAGTTGAATTGCAAGGTCTCTAAAATTATCTCGTATCTTAACAATTCGTGTCGTTCTGCTGATTGTATTGTCAATGATTACTTTTGGGTCATTCATATTGCCCCACTTATATTTATTCATCAAATTATCATACATTATCTCGGTATCAATACGTCCTCTTGCATTTGATTTTATTGGTACAAGTCGATATGTAAATCCTTCATTCTGGAAATAATCATTTAGTCCAAGAGTGTTTGGTCCTCCAATTGATGTAAAGTAAACTGGACGCTCCCATTGATTTGTTCTTAGCATATCTAAAGTCATCATCTCATTTTTAACGAGATATGTTCTCTTTAGGTCAAACTTGATTATTTCTTCAATTTTATCTGCATCCGCGGGCTTAACTGTTCCGTTGTTTATTACCGTAGTAGAATCGGCACGCATATAAATTTTATTCCTGTGATAAGAGTAGGTTTGGTCTCCATCGTACATAAATGAGCTGATACCGTCATTACCGATATAATTCATCAAGCTGTCTATAGAAATATAACCTTTTTCCTCGCTTCTATCCATTGGAGCATAAAATAATATATCTCTTACTGAAGGTTCGTATTTGCTGCGTTCTAAAGTTAAAGGCAGTGGATCGGCTTCATAAGTTTGCATTTTCATTTGGTCAA
>JAQVPT010000214.1 GCA_028701945.1 Bacteroidales bacterium | reverse complement strand
TTTTAACAATGATGGCTATATCGATATAAATTTTGACACACCTATTGATATACCGTCAGGTGGATTCTTCATAGGATTTGAACGCCCTGGCACTCCAGCTTCAGGTGATACTTTAGCAATCGTTTCAAATAGTAATGATGGCTCTATAAGTACTGCGTATAATACGTATGAGGGTACTTGGTACCTTTCAAGCAACTTATGGGAAGGAATGGAAAATTTCCAATATGCTATTTTCCCCTTTGCCTGCTATATTGGGAGTTTACCTCCTGTAGCCGATTTTGTAGGTGTACCCGACAGAGTACCAATAGGCAGTACAGTACAATTTACAGACAATACTGGGGGTACAGCTCCATCATCTTGGTTGTGGAACTTCGAAGGAGGAGATCCTATTTCAAGTACTGCCCCAAACCCTCTTGTTACATACAATACATTAGGCTTTTATGATGTAAGCCTTGAGGTAAGTAATACAAACGGAACTAGTGATGTAACAAAAGTTGATTACATAGAAGTTTACGACCCCAATAGCATAAATGCGTTCTCTCTCGATTTTGAAGCATGTACAAATTTTCAGGTAGATAATTTTGACCCATGGACTACATATGATGGTGATGGCTCAGGTACATACGGGTCTTCAAATTTTGAGTTTGAAAATGCAAATTATACAGGTTCTTTTATCGCTTTCAATTCAATGGCAACTACACCTGAAGCTACTGGATGGGAAGCACATGGTGGTAACTTGTGTGGAGTGTGCTTTGCAGCAACAACTCCACCAAATGATGATTGGTTAATTTCAACCCAAATTTCATTAGGAGTAAATTCATCATTTACATTTTGGGCTAAATCAATTACAGATCAATATGGGCTAGAAAGGTTTAAAGTTTTAGTTTCAACAACAAACAATCAACCTGCAAGCTTTACAACCATCTCGGCGGGTACTTATGTTGAAGCCCCACTAAACTGGACTGAATATACTTACGATTTATCTTCATATAATAATCAAACAGTTTACATTGCAATACAATGCGTATCTAATGATGCGTTTGCATTTATGATAGATGATATCGAGATTTATAGTGAATATCAACCTCCTGTGTGCGACTTCGAAGCTGACCAGACCTCAGTAGTAGTAGGAAATACTGTTAATTTTTCTGATTTATCTTCAAATATGCCTACGAGTTGGTCTTGGTCTTTTACGGGGGGTACACCAAATACTAGCACAGATCAAAGCCCTACTGTAACATATAACGATTTGGGAACATATGATGTAAGCTTAACTGTTACAAACTCCGAAGGCACAGATTCTGAAACTAAAACTGGATATATTACGGTAACCGAAGCTCCGGATGTTTTAGTTTTATGGGATTTTCCCAACAACCCAGATGACAATATTGCTGATGACGGAATTCCTGTAAATATTAATAAAACAATAACTCCTTTTGGCGGAGTTAGTGATGTCAGGTATTCAAACGCAGGTGTTACTACAAGAAGCATAGATGGCGAAACATGGGCAAATGGAGCAGGCAGCAAAGGTTGGTTAATTGAATTTTCAACGATTGATTACGGAACCCTTAAACTTTCATTTGCTCAGATGTCAAATGATACAAGATCTCCTCGTGATTTTAAAATTCAATATAGTACAGATGGAACTACATGGACAGACTTAGGTATTAATTATGCACTTACTGAAGACGTATGGTATGTTGCAAATGATGTAGTGTTGCCGGTAGAATGTGAAAACAAAGCTAATGTATATATTAGATGGTTAATGACAAGCAACACAGGTTGTGGAGGAGCAAATGTGAGCAGTAATTTTACTACGAGAAGAAATGCTTTGGATGATGTTTGGGTTACGGGTTTGCCACTTAACGTTCCACCTGAAGCTGATTTTACTGCAAGTAATACTGAAATTTGTGCAGGAGAATCAATAACATTTACCGATGCCTCCTTAAATAATCCAATTTCATGGAATTGGTCATTCGAAGGTGGTAATCCTGCTATTAGCAACGATCAAAATCCCGTAATTACATATTCTAACCCTGGAACATATCAAGTTGAACTTACTGCCACAAACGCTTCGGGCACCGATACTGAAACTAAGTTAGCATATATTACTGTTAATGATAATCCTACCATATCAGTGAATAACTCAGGACCATATTGCGTTGGTAATGATATTGAATTATTTGCTAACGGTTTTGGAGGAGACGAATATATATGGACTGGACCTTCATCATTCAATTCAAACTTAGAAGATCCAACTAGGACTAATGCACAATTGACACATGCGGGGACATATACAGTTGTATTATCAAATTCTACTACAGGCTGTTCTGCTTCTGCTAATACTGATGTTGTTGTTAATCCAAATCCAACAATATCTGCCTCAAATACAGGTGCTTATTGTGTTGGCGAAACCATTGAATTAAATGCTACAGGTTCAGGTGGGGATTCTTATTTATGGACAGGCCCTGATGGTTTTAGTATTAATACTGAAGACCCTACCATTTTAAATGCACAAACAATAAATGCTGGAACATATACAGTTGAACTTACAAATACTTCAACAAATTGTTATGCTTCTGCAAATACTGTTGTTTCAGTTAATGCCAATCCGAGTTTAAATGCATCCAATACAGGACCTTATTGCGTAGGACAAACTATTGAACTCACAGCAACAGGTTCAGGTGGTACATCTTATAATTGGAGCGGACCTGACGGCTTTACTAATACAAGCCAAAATCCAACAATTAGTAATGCTCAAATTGCAAACGCAGGTACTTATACGGTAAATCTTACCAACACTACTACTGGTTGTGAAACTGTTGAAACAACTATAGTGGAAGTAAATCCAAACCCAACAATTTCCGCATCAAACACAGGAGCTTATTGCGAAGGGGAAACCATTGAGTTAAATGCAACAGGTAGCGGTGGAGATACTTATGTTTGGACAGGACCCAACAGCTTCAGTTCTGCCGATGAAGACCCAATAATTGCAAATGCACAATCCAGCAATGCCGGAACCTATAACGTAGTTTTATCCAATTCGGCAACAGGATGTAGTGCAAATGCAAATACTATTGTGGAAGTAAATGTAAATCCGTCTGTATCATTGAGTAGTGGAGAACCGTATTGCGAAGGAGAAACGATTAATCTCTATGCTAATGGATCAGGTGGTAATTCATATGAATGGACAGGACCAAACAATTTTAGCAACAACACTCAGAATCCTGTAATACCAAATGCTACTGTGAGCGAACATGCCGGTACATACACTTTGACGTACAGCAATACAGCCACAGGTTGTTCGGTTACTGAAGATATACTAATTAATGTTAATGAAAATCCTGAAGTATCGGCATATACCGATGGTCCTTACTGTATTGGAGATGAAGTATTACTCGAAGGTAATGGTACTGGTGGTAATGAATGGCATTGGACAGGACCGAACGAATTTGATAGCAACGAACAAAGTCCAACAATCTCTAACGCACAAGAAGTTAATGAAGGAACATACACACTTACACTTACGAATATTGCAACAGGTTGTATAACATCTACCACTGTTTATGTAGAAATCATTCCTTTACCTGTAATAGATTTAGGTGCTGATATTACTGCATGTGCTAATGAAAGTGTGAACCTTAGTGTAGATCCAATCTTTAGTGAATATTTCTGGAATGGAAATCCGGGAACAAATAGCATAGAAGTTACTGAAGAAGGAACTTACGAACTAATTGTTACAAATTCATATGGCTGTACAGCTTCCAGTTCTGTTAATGTATATTTTAATGAACTACCAATTCCGATTATCAATACTACACCTGAATCAGGTGAAGGAATGAATGACGGAACTGCAACAGTTAGTATTAACGGCGGACTTCCACCATACACTATAGAATGGAATACAGGGTCTAACGAAACAACATTAGTCGGATTATCAGGAGGACTATATAGCCTTACAGTTACTGACGACAATGGATGTTCAAATACTGCATCGGCTGCTGTTAATACAGACGCTATGCAACCAGTTGCATCATTTTCAGTTGACAATGCCGAAGGTTGTGCTCCTCTTACTGTTGAATTTACAGACGAAAGTTATAATAACCCATTAACATGGTTATGGAACTTTGGTAATGGTAATACTACAAACTCTCAGAATACGTCTTACACATTCGTTAATCCGGGAACATATATCGTTACACTAACTGTTGAGAACCTTGATGGTAGCGATACTGAAGAAATAGAAATAATTGTTTACGAAAATCCTGTAATTGATTTGGGTGATGATATCGAATCTTGTGAAGGATTAATTGTTACATTAACTGCTCCTAACGGTTTTGTGGATTACTTGTGGAATCCCGGACAAAATACACAATCAATTGATGTTTATACAGGGGAAGACGGATATTACGAAGTAACTGTAATTGACGAACACGGTTGCATAGCTGTAGATGGAGTTAATGTTACATTTAACGAAAATCCAACTGTTGAGTTAGGAGAGAATGTTACTACCTGTATGTTTGATGCAATAAGCTTAGATGCCGGTTCTGGAATGTCAGAATACCTTTGGAGCACAGGCGAAGACACACAAGTTATAAGCGTTGAAGATGAAAATGATTATTCAGTTACGGTTACTAATGAATATAACTGTACTGCATCAGATACTATGCATCTATTTGTATTGGATTTGCCCGAATTGGATTTGCCTGATACTGACACTGCATGTGTTAATGAACCATACATTTATACGCTAGAAAATTCTTATGAATACATTCTTTGGTCAGATGGCACAACCGAACCAACTTATAACATGACTTATATTTACGAAGGTAATTATAATGTTTGGGTAACAGTTGGCGACGAAAATTGCGAAAATATCGACACAATGATTGTAGTAGTTGATGTATGCACAAATATTGAAAATATAATTGATGCATACGAAATCAGTATTTACCCAAATCCCGCAAAGGAAATTGCATATATTAATATCAATAATATAGAAGGCGAAATCTATTATTCGGTAATTGATATACAAGGTAGAGTATTGTTTAATGATAGACTTTATTCAGATGGAGAATTATCAGAAACAATTGATATTTCTAACTACGCTCCCGGAATGTATTACATTAAATTAATAATTGAAGGGATAACCTACAACCACAAACTAGTTGTAGAATAAATCTTTCTTATTATAGCTGTTTTAACAAAAGCTCGGATTTTTTCGGGCTTTTGTTTTTTTTACAATAATCCAACTTTGAATAAAATAATTAACTTTGAATTACAAATTTTATTAAATATTTAATGACAAAACTCTCAATACTTGTACCTGTTTATAACGAAGAGAAAACTATTATTTCTATTCTTAAAAAGATAAATGATGTAGATTTGGTACAGGGAATAGAGAAAGAAATTATTGTAGTAAACGACTGCTCTACCGATAATACCAAATCTGTTTTAGATAAATATATATCAGAGAATCCTGAGATCCCTTATAAATATTTTGAACACTCTATAAATAAAGGTAAAGGGGCTGCTCTACATACCGGAATTGCTAAAGCAACAGGTAATTATTTGATTATTCAGGATGCAGATCTCGAATACAATCCAAATGAGTATAACGATCTTTTAGAACCAATACTTAACGGATATGCAGACGTTGTTTACGGTTCGCGATTTATGGGAAGTAAACCTCATAGGGTACTTTTTTTCTGGCATTATGTAGGCAATAAATTTTTAACTTTTCTTGTAAACTTGTTTTCTAATTTGAATTTAACCGACATGGAAACATGTTTTAAGTTATTCAAAACTGATATAATTAAGTCGATAAAGCTTAAGGAAAATAGATTTGGATTTGAGCCTGAAGTAACCATAAAAGTCTCTAAAATACCTAAAGTCAGGATTTATGAAGTAGGAATCTCATACTATGGACGCACTTACGCCGAAGGGAAAAAAATTCGCCGCAAAGATGGGTTGAAAGCTATATTTGTAATATTTAAATACGGAATTGCTAAGTTTTTTAAGAATATTTAATAAAACACATAGAAAAAAATAATATTGAAATTTAATGGACTTGGATTTTTTCTTGAAAACACATATTCGTTGTAAAAATCTATACTAAGGGTAGTCTGTCCAAAAACCAAACTGCCTTTTTCAATTTTGTAATAAAAATACAGGTTTTTTCGTAAAAACTGAAATATGTACAATAGTTTCTGTTTTGCTTGTAAAACTGCTTATTTGCTTTTGTAAGCTTCCCCAAAAACCGGAATCTACAAAAACCTACACAACCCCTCGCAAAG
>JAQVPT010000213.1 GCA_028701945.1 Bacteroidales bacterium | reverse complement strand
CGATCTATTAATAATGACGGAGACTTATATGCTTATGGAGAAGCACTTGCAGGAAGTTTGCCGAAAATTAATGAGGACTTACAAAAATCTGGAAGCTCAAAACAATACAAAAATCTTGTCGGAATGACTTTAGGAACTGGCTTTGGAGCAGGACTAGTACACGATGGAATTTTAATAAAAGGTGATAATATGTGTGCTGGAGAAATTTGGATTACTTCAAATCGTGCCGACAGTAATTATAATAGTGAAGAGGGAGTTAGCATAAGAGCTGTAAGACATTTTTATGCCGATTATGCCGAAATAAATTATAAAATATGCCCAGAACCAAAGATTATATATGAAATTGCTAAAGGGAAAACACAGGGCAATCAGCAAGCAGCAATAAAAGCTTATGAAAAAATGGGTAGGTTTATTGGCGATGCAATAGCAAATATGATTACTCTTTTTGATGGAATCGTTGTTTTAGGAGGTGGAATATCTGGAGCTAAAGATCTTATTATTCCGGGAATAGAATTAGAATTAAATCATAGCTTTAAAACTTTGACAGGCACATTAAACAAAAGGCTTACTCATAAGGTGTTTTGTCTCAACAATCCAGATAAATACAATGAGTTTTTAAAAGATTACGGCAAAAAAATTGATATTCATGGTACAAATCAATCAATAATTTATGACATACAACCTCGATCTGCTTACATGTTTTCTAAGTTTGATACTAGCGAAATGATAAACTTAGGAGCGTATTATTTCGCGCAAAATATAATGAAAATGTAAAATATGATTACAATATTTATAAATAATTAACGATAAATAACTAATTTAGAATAATATTTTAACTATCTTTGCGTTTAGAAATATCGTATGACTTGATTTAAGTTATATAATAAAAGAGAAAATTATATTAATTAAAAAAAATTAAAAAATTAAAATTATGAAAAAACTAAGTATTTTATTAGTGCTAGTTGGTGCTGCTGCCATATTTTTTAGCAGTTGTAATAAAGAGTATGCTGAACCAACAATTACATGGACTCCAGATGGTTTATCCCAGTACGTAAATGTTGATGATGTAGCTACTCACAACAAAACACTTGCAATAGCTTTTACTGCTGAGGCTGGTATTAAAGAAATTACAATTTGGAAACATACTTACAAAATGTTAGATGTTGAAAGTGAGGTATTTGCTTCTCCAACTGGTTATGCGGGATTAACAGATTTTACTCATGTATTAACTACTGACAATGCTGTAACAGATTTTGGTAATGGTGTAACAAAAATTGTTTATGAAGTTGAAATAACAGATGAAAGCGAAACTCCACAAACAACAAAGAAAGAATATACTTTTATGATTGATGAGGCATACACAGTAACAATAAATGTTAATGATGCTGAAGGCGTTGCCATTGAAGACGCAAAAGTAACTTTTAACTCTGTTGTGAAAAATGCTGCTCCTTATACTTTTGAGTATATTATGGCTGGTACTTATGCTTATATGGTAGAAAAAGCAGGATACCAAACTGTTGAAGTTACTAATTTTGCAATGATAGACAAAGACACTACTTTTAACGTTACATTACTAGAAAATCTTTCTGCTTATTCTGCTGAAATACCGCTAGCTCTTATTTCAGAAATCGCATGGGCAGAATATAATGGTGCAGTTATTGGTACACATGAAAACACAACAATAGGTTTTGCATTCACTTATACTGATGGCTCAAAATTTAAAGTAACAAAAACTACTAATTGCACTGGTTGGGTATTAATAGAAGAAGCTGATGCAAATGCATTTACAACAACTTCTGAATTAGTAACAGCTTATAATTCTGGTAATGTTATTAATGAGTTTGAGTTGCCTGCAACCATTGCTAAAGCTTATGCACCAAGATATTTCGTTTCTAAAGTTGGAGACAATTATCTTTTAGTAAAATATGCTTATGGATACAGAAACGGTGCTGATAACACAGGTAACGTTGTTGTATTCCAATACAAAGACTAATAAATAATTATTATATTATTAAAAGCCGCAAAAATTTGCGGCTTTTTTGTTTTTAATTAATTGAGTGATAATATTGTTTAAACAAATCCACACACTTATTGCCACAATATTATTCCTTTTATGTAAGTTTGTAAACTTAAACTTTAAATAATAATATTATGTTTTCAGGAATAGTTGAAGAAACCGCAAGACTTGTAAAAATCGAAAAAGACAAAACAAACTTTCACTTTTATTTTAATTGCTCTTTTGCAGACCAGTTAAGAATTGACCAAAGTGTTTCGCATAATGGCGTATGCTTAACAGTAGTCGAAGTTAACAAATCAGAAAAAGTTTATAAAGTTACAGCCATTCAAGAAACATTAGATAAATCAAATCTTGGATTGTTAAAGGTAAATGACAAAGTGAACATAGAACGAAGCATGACTATGGATAAACTTTTAGACGGGCACATGGTACAAGGACATGTTGATCAAACTGCAACCTGCACAGACGTAAAAGAGGTTGATGGAAGCTGGTACTTTACTTTTCAATACGATAAAACTAAAGGAAACATAACTGTCGAGAAAGGCTCGGTATCAGTTAATGGAGTTAGTTTAACTGTTGTCAACTCAAAAGACGATAAATTCTCAGTAGCAATAATCCCTTTTACTTATGATGTTACAAATTTCCATACTTTTAAAGTTGGTAGTGTTGTAAATTTAGAGTTTGATATTATTGGAAAATACATACAGAAAATCATGGCTGGTTATCTCGAAAACATGAATTCAAAATAGTTAAAATTTATATCCTACTAATTAAAATCTTGAATCTTAAAAAATATATTACTGATGTAAGGGCTCTTCAGCTTTTTCAGATAATTCGTTTTGGTGTTTTATTATTAATAAGTATAATATTTACCAAATCCGATTTAGGCATTGGACAAATTGGAGTATATGAAACGTTTTTGCTGATTGCAGGAGCAGTGAGCTTTTTCTGGATTGGTGGAATGCTACAATCTCTACTTGGAATTTTTGAAAATAACGAAACTTTTGGGAAGGAGAAGAATTCACCACTTTTATTCAACACATTTGTTTTATTCACGTTTTTTAGTGTTCTGGCAGCGGTTATTGTTTATGCTTTGCAACCCTTAATAGCGGATCTATTTAGTATAAATGGGAAACAAATTCCGTACATGAAAATTCTATTCATGTATATCGTTGTTTCGGGACCAGTAAATTTAATAGAATATATCTACTTATTAAAAAATAAAAGCGTCGAAATTATCTTTTACGGGGCTATAACTTTTACACTACAATTATTTGCAGTAACACTTCCTATCCTACTTGGATATGACTTAGGATATGGATTATATGGATTAGTCTTTGTGAACTTATTGAGGTTTTTATGGCTAATGATTATAGTATTAAAGTATTCTCGGATAAAAATATCAATGGGATATTGGCGGGAGTATCTGCTACTTTCTTTTCCTTTAGTGTTGAGCATTTTACTAAGTGGTAGTGCTCAATATATTGATGGTTTTATTATTTCATTTAAATATGATGAGGCCACTTTTGCTATTTTTAGATATGGTGCCAGAGAATTACCATTTATTGTTCTGCTTATTGCAGCTTTTGGAAATGCAATGACTCCTAAGTTCTCTAAAAAGGAAAATAGAGAACAGGCAAAGCTAGAACTAAAGAAAGGAACAAAAAAGTTGATGCACTATATGTTTCCTATCTCAATTGTTTTAATTTTAACTAGCCAATATCTATATCCCATAGTTTTTAATCCTGAATTTACAGAAAGTGCTTTAATCTTTAACATCTATATATTGATAGTAGTTACAAGATTTGTGTTTTCTCGTGTTATCCTTATAGGAATGAAAATCACAAAGCCTATTTTCTATTCTTCACTTATGGAAATAATCATGAATATTATTCTAAGTTTAATATTTATAAATTATTGGGGAATCGCTGGTGTCGCTTACGCTACGGTTGTTTCATATGTGTTCGAAAAAGGTTTTCTTGTTTATATTTTAAAGGTAAAATACAAAATTAAACTTCAAGAATACCTTGATCTAAAAGTTTATACCATTTATTCTATTCTACTTTTTATTAGTTTTGCAATAAATTTAATCATTTGATTGTAAAGATGAACAAATTCATACTTAACGGTAATAATGCATTTAGCTGGATAAAATCTGGCAACTATTATTTCATTGGTTATTGTTTTGATGCCGAAGAACTCTTAATAGGAAATGAAGCAATAAAATACATCCTAAATAATTTAGATAAAAATCCAATATTAAATGGAATATACAGCCTTATTTCTGTTAAAGAAAAAGAAATAGAGATAATTGTTGACTCAGTAAATTATTTTCCAATTTTCTTTCTTTTTAATAAGTCGCAATGGATAATCTCTGACTCTTGGGAGATTATTTTAAATGAAAAAAGCTCATTTATCCCTAATAAAAAGGTTGAAGCAGAATTTATCAATGCAGGGTTTGTGTTAGGTTATGATACATTAGATTGTGATATAAAAAAAACAAAATCAGGCTCTAAAATTATATTGGACAGTGATGGTAATCAATCAGTAATAACAAACTGGAGTTTTCTTCCTGACGCATTTTTCGACCATCCGAAAGATAAATTAGTTGAATTAACGTTCAATATGTTTAATGCTGTTCAAGATAGGATGATAAAGTTTTTAGATGGACGTACAGCGGTTTTGCCATTGAGTGGTGGGTTTGACAGCAGACTTATTGCGTGTATGCTTAAAGATTGCTCATATTCTAAAGTTGTTTGTTTTACTTATGGAAAACCAAATATTGAAGAACGGATTAGTAAAAAAGTCGCTGCTAAACTAGGTTTCGAATGGCATTTCATTAATTATAAAGAACTTGAAACAGCAGGTTATTTAGAAACAAAAGATTTTAAGGAATATACTAAATTGGCAGGGAATGGTTATTCAATGCCATATCTTCAAGAATATTTTGCAGTTAAATATCTTAAAGAAAACCAAATAATACCAGATGATTCTGTGTTTCTTCCAGGACACTCTGGAGATTTTCTCGGTGGTAGTTATATTATGAAAACAGTAAAAACGGATACTCATAACAAGCAACTTCCTAAACATTTAAGAAAAAAATATTTTTGGTTCTTCGATAAAAAGGATAATAAGGCAATAGAAAACAGGCTTACTGAAAGCATAAATTGTCCTGAAGAAAATAAAATTTCTACTATATATAATCCTTATATCGAAGATTGGGACATAAAGGAAAAATATGCAAAATTCATTCTACATTCGTCAATTGTTTTCAATCATTTTGGTTATAAGCACTATTTCCCTTTGTGGGATACAAATATAGTAGAACATTTTAGAAAAATCCCTTTCGAATTCAGAGAGAATAAAACCTTATATGATGAAGTCTTAATATCTAAATACTTTAATAAGTTTGATGTTTATTATGATGAAAATGAGATTGTTGTATCAAAAAAACTCTTGAAACATCAAAAATTTAAAGACTCTGTAAGATATTATTTTCCTTGGTCGTATGTTCTGAAAAGAATGAAGAAAAACGACTGGATGCATTATTCCGAATTATCCAAACCTATGGAAGTTCAAACGACTAAAACTGGGTTTAAAAAATTGAAAAGGTACAAAACTTTTAATGCAATAATTTGTAAGTGGTATTTAATGAGTTTGGGCTTTTACGAAAATTAACTGTCACATTTTGAATGAGTCTGTTGAGCAAATGATAAAAATAAGAGAATACATAACTTCATATCATTTAGATTATAATATGCCACATTTTTTGATTATAGCTATTTTTTTATCTTTTATATTTAATACAAATTTGTATTCTCAAAAAAAAAGTTCAAAAGCTGTCCGCACTTCCGCTGAAATTAAGATAGACGGGGTGCTGAACGAAACTGATTGGAATAATGCTGTGAGTTTTGATAATTTTACTGGTTTTTACCCAATATTTGCTAAGGAGCCTTCTCAAAAAACTGAAGTCCGTGTTTTATATGACGACCATGCTATATATTTTGCAGCAATTCTATATGACGCAAAGCCTGACAGTATTTACACAGAATTAACCATGCGGGATAAAGATAACGGAAATGTTGATTATTTTGCACTTAGTCTAAACCCCAATAATGATGGACAAAATATTTATGAGTTTATTGTTAGTGCTGCCAATGTCCAAACTGATATTCGGATATCTGAAATTGATGATGATTACGCTTGGGATGCAGTATGGTATAGTGCTGTGAGTATTGTTGCAAATGGCTGGATTGTTGAAATTGAAATCCCGTATTCGGCTATCCGGTTTCCT
Source organism: Bacteroidales bacterium (assembly GCA_028701945.1). Taxonomy (GTDB): domain Bacteria; phylum Bacteroidota; class Bacteroidia; order Bacteroidales; family ML635J-15; genus Bact-19. Next base: position 30 of record JAQVPT010000213.1, on the reverse strand, counting down.
AAGTTGGATAAGCAAAATTGGTCGGTTAAT
>JAQVPT010000212.1 GCA_028701945.1 Bacteroidales bacterium | reverse complement strand
TATCAGAGAGGGGATAAAAATTAGTTTTGTCCTATGCAAAAAAGCAACAACATTCTAAATGACAGAAAAATGATTAAGTTTGTAAATTAAACCATAAGGAATAATAAATGAAAGAAAAACTGACAATAGCCAAATTAAAAGCGGAAGCCAAAGCCTTTTGCATTGCAGAATCAAAAATTAAAAACAAATTTCTTTTTGGAGTAACGGACGGAAAAGCTGTGGGGACACATATCGAACATAAGTTTCAAGAACAATTAAACGTAAAATATAAAACAACAATCGGCTCATCCGCAATTGGAATAGATTTGCCAGCAGACGATATATTGACCGACATAAAAGTTACATCAATCAAACAGCCTCAGTCATCTTGTCCTTTCAAAGATGCGAAACAGAAAATCTTTAGGCTTGGGTATAATTTGCTTATTTTTGTTTATGAAAAAAAGGATGACTCGAAAACAAAAACCTCCACACTCGACTTTGTAAGTTGTTCATTTATTTCAAAAGAGCGAACTGCAGATTATACTACAACATATCGTTTACGTGAAATGGTTAAAGACAAGGCTAACGAAGAAGATATAGTAGCATATTTGAATGATAAACACATTCCTGCCGATGAGATTACTTTAAATCAGATAGCAAAACAAATTCTAAAATCACCACCTGTTCAAGGTTATTTAACTATCTCAAATGCGTTGCAATGGCGATTACAATACCAACGTGTTGTTACGCTTAATAAAACTGTTCAAGGAATTAGTAAGGTTATTGATAAGCTTGCGAAAAAATAAATTGAATGAATAAATCAGGAATCTTTTGTTCACGAGTGCCATTTGAGTTTGATATTACTACGAGTAACGCTTTGAAAAATAGATATTATTGTGAATAAAATATTTGGAGCAAATATTTCTTATCGAGTTTGTAATTATTTAAAAGAGTTTTTAAATAACATTTCATCTGTTGAAATTGCAAATCAAAAAGTGTTTGAGGTTTTCGGCATACATGCTTTTTTTGATAGTAGTGATGATTTTAAAATCTTTATGGAGTCAATTTATTCATTAAATATAGATTTAGTTGAAGAACCAGACCGTGCAGAGTATGGAGATTTTCAGACAAATAAGGATTTGGCAGACAAAGTTGTAAAGTATTTACTTTTAAAAAATGTTTCGCCAGAAATTATTATTGAGCCAACATGCGGAAAAGGTAGTTTTATTATTGCTTCATTGTCAAATTTCAAGACTGTTAAAAAGATTTTTGGTATTGAAATTTACAAACCTTATGTTTGGGAAACTAAATTTAGCATTCTCGATTTTTTTCTTTCTAATCCTGATATTTTAAGACCAGAAATCACAATCCTTCATAATAGCATTTTTGATATTAATTTTAAAAACATATCGAAACAATATCAAACTGAAGAATTGTTAATAATTGGCAATCCTCCTTGGGTAACAAATTCTGAATTAGGAAGTTTAAACTCAACAAATTTACCTAAAAAATCAAATTTTAAAAATCAAAAAGGATTAGATGCAATGACAGGAAAGGGCAATTTTGATATTGCCGAATACATTACATTAACTCTGTTTGAAGCCTTTCAATCACATAATGGACATTTAGCATTATTAGTAAAAAACTCTGTAATTAAGAATATCGTTTTTGAACAAAAAAGAAAGCAATATAAAATTAGCGAAATTGAGAAATGTTGTATTGATAGTAAAAAGGAGTTTAATGTTTCAGTTGAAGCATCATTGTTGTCGTGTCAGCTCAACTCAATCCCGAGCGTTGAATGCACAGCATTAGATTTTTATAGCTTGGAAAAAAAAATAAGTTTTGGGTGGCTTAATTCTAAATTTGTTTCAAATATTGCTCAATATAGTAAAACAAAAAATATTGATGGTGTTTGCCCTTTTGAATGGCGACAAGGTATAAAACATGATTGTTCAAATGTTATGGAATTAGAAAGAAAGAACGGTTATTTTACTAATAAGTTATTGGATGAAATTACACTTGAAGAAGATTTAATATATGGGTTTTTGAAAAGTTCAGATTTAAAAAACACAGTAATTAAAAACACAAGAAAATACACAATCGTAACTCAAACAAAAGTTGGTCAAGAAACTTCTTATATTCAGCATTTGTATCCTGAGACATATACTTATTTAAAGAAAAACATTTCGTTTTTTCAAGCAAGAAAATCTAGTATATACAAAGGGAAACCTCCTTTTTCTATATTTGGCATTGGTGATTATTCTTTTAAACCTTACAAAGTCGCAATTTCCGGGTTATATAAAACTTATCATTTTACTTTGGTATTACCTCAAAATGATAAACCTGTCATGCTTGACGATACTTGTTATTTTATAGGGTTTGATAAAATAGAATATGCTATTTATTCAATAATTCTTTTAAATAATGGTAGGACGGAAGATTTTTTGAAATCTATCACATTTTATGATGCTAAGCGAGTTTTTACAAAAGATATTTTGATGCGATTAGATTTATTAAATCTTGCTGTGGAAATTTCGCAAGAAGCAGTAAAAGAACAAATAGGTTTTCTAAATGACAAATATAATTTAGAAATTAACTTTTCAAAATGGGGTGATTTTATTGATGAAATGAAACCTGAGAAAGAAAAGCAATTAACATTATTTGGATGATGAGAACGAAGTATGCAGGCATAAGAATCCCTGAACAAAATGATTAGTTTAGTTACTCCCATATGTTATTTTGGCTGGTTCGACTTGTTTCGGCTGCCATTTCGACTTACTTCAACTCCGCTCAGCACAAATTGCTCAATGCAATGCGTGAGGGCTTTGCCGTTGTCTGACAATTCCTAATATAAACCTAATCCTATACCAAATATTCCTCTTTAATACTATCAAGCAGATTTTGTTCTTCGGGCGAAATATTTCCGTCTATACTCGCTGCTTTGTGCATAAGTTTGTAAATCTTTTCGCAGTCTTTAGGTTTCTCTGGCATTCTAAGTACAAGTTGATTGTTTTTTGCCATATCAATCATACCTTCAAGTTTTGATGGAGCATATCCCCATTTTTTTGCAAGTTTATTGACAAATTCTAATTCTGCACTATCAAAAACTCCGTCGGCAGCAACCATTATTAGAACATTGTTAAAAGCATAGTCTCTAACTTTATACAGAGCATCAAGTTTTTTAGGATTTACATTTGCAATAAATAGACTTGAATTTGTAGCATAGTAATTAGTATATTCTTCTTGACTCATAATGTCGGTAATAATCCACTCGTTTTTTGTACTGTTAAGTAAATTGCCGCAAAATGGACAGTTTATATCTGTTGTGTCAGAGATAATTCCACCACATGACGGACATTGTTGTGCATAAACAGAACCTTTGTTTTCGCTGGCCGCAATATCTTTGCTCATCATCAGTACTTCGTTTTTACTGGTAATTGCAAAGTCTATTAATTGAGCTTTACCATCGATAATTTTAACTCGTTGGAAAGATGATTTAATGGCGAGTGCAAGAGTGTTTCTATTATCTTTTTGTAATGCACCAATCAATGTAACATCATTAAGGAATATGCGATTATACACAAAATGCTCCTCAGATTTTAAAAGATTTTCAAGTTTGTTGTAATAATCATCACTTACAAATCTGCGAGTCAATTTTGGATTCTTCATCACTCTTGCTGTTTGAATCTGTAGATAGCCATTACTTGCTTTATCTTCGATTAATTGAACGGCAAAGTTTTCATCTGTATCTAAAATATCTTCAATTTTACTAGATAGGGTATTACTAAGATCGTGTAAATAGTTAGTGGCAGCATAATCGTCTGCTTGAGTAATCTCTGCTAGCACCCAGTCAAATTCTCCACTGTTTGTGAAAGTGCCGCAATACGGGCATTTACTTACATCGCTAAGGTTTGCTCCCGAAAGATCGCCACCGCAATTTGGACAGTTGTAAGTTGAATACATATCTGTTCCTTTGGCAGAAACTTTGCGAATAAAAGACCAGTATTCAACAAATTCCTCGAATGAAGCAGTATTCAAATTTGTATATTTATCTGAGATGAACTTATCTTTAATGCTTGCAAACACAGCTACATGAATTACGTCATATAAACCGTCACTTTCAATTTTGTCGATTACTGTAGATTTTATTGTGAGCTTTTCAATATCATTTCTTTGCTCCAAAATATTCATCATTTTAAATTGAGTATTTACCCTTTGATACATTCCGTCTGTTATAAATCGGCGTACTCTGTTTATATCTTTAGCTGCCCAAGCATTTTGAATATCGGTAAATGCCGTTTTTACTTTATCATGAAATTGGTTTTCATTAAAATCAGGATGTAATAATTTGAATGATGCAAGTGCTTTTTCATCCTTTTTACTAGGAATTTGAGATGTTTGGACTTTATTAAGTATAGATCCTTGCTTTTTGAGTTTAGAAAAAACAAATACACCTATTAGTAAACCAACTACAACTATCCAGTTAAGCGGAAATGGTAATAGCATGAATATCATGAATATTAGCTCGCCTATACCGTCGCCACCGCCGCCGCCACTATTGCTACCACCTGCTCCACCCATACGGGCAAAAATGTCGGTACTAATAAGACAAGCACTGGCAACTAATAATATTAAAAATAGTATTTGTTTGTTCTTTGCAAGAAATATTGAGATTTTTTTCATGGTTCTGTTGTTTTAAATTTTAAATTTCAGACTGTAAATTTAATAATTTTAAATAAATATGAAAATTATTCTTTCTTGGACATTTTTTAAAATTACTTTTGTGTTATGAAAGCTTCAGGAATTATTAAAACACTTTTACCAGGACTATTGCCATTACTGGTTTTTATTGTTGCTGATGAGTTGTGGGGCACAGAGATAGGCTTATATGTAGCAACTGGATTTGGAATTGTTCAACTAGCTGTAATTTATTTAAAGGAAAAGCGATTAGATAAATTTGTACTTTATGATACTTTGCTGATTGTCGCATTAGGGCTTGTTTCAATAATACTTCATAACGATATTTTCTTTAAAATTAAACCAGGAGTTATTGGGATTATTCTTGTCGGAATACTTGGTATGTCAGCATTTTCATCTAAAAATATAATGATGATGATGTCGCAAAGATATCTTAAAGGATTTGAGTTCAATGACGAGCAGCAAAAAATGATGAAACGCAGTATTAAACTCATGTTTTGGATATTTTTAGGGCATACTATTCTTGTTTTTTATTCCGCTTTTTTCATGTCTAAAGAAGCGTGGGCGTTTATTAGTGGTGTGCTTTTTTATATCGTTTTTGGAATTTTAATCCTTGTCGAATTTGTACGAAATATATTGAAGCGTAATAAAAAATCAGAAGAATATTTACCAGAAATTGATACTGAAGGTAAAATAATTGGTAGAATGACTAGGAGTGAGGCTCATAACGGTTCAATGAAGTTACATCCTGTTATACATTTGCATTTATTTAATGCTAAAGGCGAAGTCTTATTGCAAAAACGTAATAATAACAAGCTAGTTCAACCAGGAAAATGGGATACTGCTGTTGGTGGTCATATTTCACTCGGAGAGGATATCGAAACTGCCTTAAAACGAGAAACCAAAGAGGAGTTAGGACTCAAAAATCTCAAATCTAATTTTATAACCAAGTATATTTGGCAGTCAGATATTGAAAAAGAATTGGTATTTGTGTTCATGGCGATTATTGATGAAATAAATTTTAAGCCTAACGATGAAGTAGATGAAGTTAAATTCTGGAGTATGAAGGAAATTAAAAAAATGTTGAATAAAAATATTTTTACGCCAAATTTTGAATTAGAGTATAAAAAGATTCTTACTAATATTAAAATTGAATCTAAGCCAAAGGATTAGTTTATGAGGAGACTGTATTTTGAAGTCTGTCAATCAAATAATCAGGGAGTGTAATCTGAACTCTGTCCTATTATTTAGTTTCCCATTTTTAAATTCGATTGCTTTTTTTTTTAATGTTCCGCTATCTATAAACATAAAATCAACACTAAATTAACCGATTATTGATTACTGACATTACCGAATATTATTTTTCTTCTTTGTGTTCTTTGCGTATTCTTTGTGCCATTGCGGTTAAGTAATATTCAAATTTTACCGCAAGGTTCGCAAAGGTTTACGCAAAGCTCGCAAGGGTTTTATGACGCGTAGTAATAAACACAAGTTGATGTTTCAATAATAATAAGGGTCTCATACTACTGCGTTCTTCTGTTCTCTTGTTCGAATGTTCAATTGTTCTTCTGTTCTCTTGTTCAAAAATGTTCCGCTATCTATAAACATAAAATCAACACTAAATTAACCGATTATTGATTACTGACATTACCGAATATTATTTTTCTTCTTTGTGTTCTTTGCGTATTCTTTGTGCCATTGCGGTTAAGTAA
>JAQVPT010000211.1 GCA_028701945.1 Bacteroidales bacterium | reverse complement strand
TGGAAGTTGGTACATCCGTAGAAATTTTCTACATTTGTGATTAGACATGAAGAGCCGTATGACAGGAGACTGTCACGTACGGTTCCGTGAGAGGAAAGGGGTGTAAGTCCTCTTTCCGACTCGACTATAAACCATTTTAGAAAGAAAATGAAGACAATAAAACTTAACATATTAATTTTGATAGTTACAACTTTAATAAGCTGTTCTGCAGGACTGACTTCTAAACCGAAGCAATCGATTTATTTGTTCAAAGATAAGGACGGACTTTACCTTTACAACCCGACAGCAAGCAAGGAAAAAATTATTTTTAAAGCGACAGACAAGCAAGTATTTCTTGACGAACCTTTAAAAGTATCTGGTGACACCTTGACTTTTGGTTTTAAAGGTGAGCTTGTTTTTGGTAAAACATCGCCTACAGAATCTGGTGGTGAACGCTATTTCAATGACTACTTTTCAGTTGACTTAAAGACTGGAAAAAAATGGCTCTCAGGAAAAATACTCTATGAAGTTGTTGGACACTCCAAGCTTAATATAAAAACATTATTAATTGACCCAAACGGAAAAACAACAGTTGTATCCGACACGTCTATGATTTACAAAGGTTCGGATATAAGTTCTAAAGGCGTTATCTATAATAATTTAGAACCAAGTTTTTTTTCAAGGCAGACACTTGGCGACAAATCCGTTTTCTCACTTCGAGGTAGCATTTACTTCACAGACAAATCGGACACGACCTTATTGGTTGAATACAAAGGACAATTTGACCCAAAGTTTGGTAGCGGTTACTTTCAACCACAACTTGACCCGACAGGACAGTATGTGGTTTTTCGTTATTCGCCTGGTTTTATGCACTTTAAAGAAGATGCTTCATTGCAAAAAATTGATATAAAGACAAAGAAAATAGAAATAATAAAAACGGGTAACTTTAATGACCCAACTTTTTCGACTGATGGTAAATTTATTTTATTCAAGCGTGACCAAAGAGAAGGGAAATCGAACACTTGGGTTAGTAAAATATATTTGCTCGATCTAACAACATTGAAAGAACAAAAAATTAGTAACGCATACTCTGCACAATGGGGACAATAAGAACGGGAAAGCATGTACATATTTGAAGCGTGATCAAAAAATAAAGGAAATTTTTCATATCGAAAGAACTAAAGAATTTCCTAATTCAGCTCATACTCCTAAATACACAAAGCGGTTCTCAGGATATTGGGTAACACATTATAGAGTTAAATTAAAAGAAGAAAATCTAACTGAAAAAGACCATAACACTTTAGCCGAAATTCAAGTTGCATCTGTTCTTATGCATGCGTGGTCAGAAGTTGAGCACGACCTTGTTTATAAACCATTTTCAGGGGACTTATCAAGGGAAGAACTGGCAATTCTTGATGAGATTAACGAAATTGTTTTAAGTGGCGAAATTGCACTTGAAAGATTACAGTCTGCAATGGCTGAAAGGACCAAGAGAAAGAAAAATATAACTGATAAATTTGAGTTAACTAATTATTTGATTAATTCTATTATGTCAAGAAATATGGCTCAAAATCTTGGAAATACATCTTTACTAAATAACTATCTGAGTACTACAAAATCTGTAGATATTAAAAAACTAAACGATTATTTAGACCATATTAATATTGATTCAAAAGATTCAATCTCAGACCAAATATTGAATGACCTATTGATACATGACTATGATTAGAAAGAAACCGAATCTTAAAGCTCATTTTGATAATCTCAACATTCCTACAGAAAAGGCATCTGTTTTTGTGTCATACGTTAAGTGCTGGGTTTTTTTAGAAAAGGCAGCAAGAGAGTTTTTGACGGAAGAAGAAATAAGTTCAAGGAAATATATTATTTCTGACTTTAAGATACTAAGAGAAAAAGATATTTTAACAGTAGAAGAGTCAGATTAATTAAGTCAAATAAGACAAGTTAGAAATTACCTATTACACGGCGTAGAAACTCCAACTTAAAGCTACTTAGAAAATAGTTTCCATATTCTAAAATCATTAACAGCAAAAGTGATTGACAAAGTTCCTACAGAAACTACAAAAGATATATTGATGACGGAATTGGCTGAAATTTATAGAAATAAATCATTGACAAAAAGTTTGATTTTAAGCGTTTTATATCAACTAATATTAAGTTTTAGTTTAACTAAGTCTTGATAAGCTTTATTTGTCTTGAAATGATTTTTTATCTGTTTTCTGTAGTTTTAGTTCAATATTAACGCAAATACATTATAAATCATATTATTTTTTTTAATTTTCATTGAATTTAAAATTGCAAACACTATTTTCACAAGGGATTAGTATTAGGTTGTTGTAATTTGTATGAACTGTCATGGGAAAAGTTAAAAATGTTTATGAAATATTCATACTTTATGTTATTTTTGAGGATTGTTGGATGTTTTAAATGTGATATATAAACCGCTGCCACCAGTTGTAAAAAACAAACTAAAGCTTCAAAATAGAAAGTAAACTATTGTGAAAAGATTGAAAAATAATGACAACATAAAAAAACTGACACAAGAAGATATTGGAGACAACGATATGTTTGCAGAGCATTCATGGTGTTTTCGAAATGCGTTGGTAAGAGCGAATTACAAAAATCACACGAAGAGTATTCACGCTACAATTGAATTTTTATTGCATTTTTTTGAAAACTTATTGCTTGGAGAAAACCATATCTTGAAAAATCGAGAAATGCACATTCTGTTTGTTGACCCCCTAAATGACCCTGTAAAAATTAAAAATGCCCCTGTAAATGACCTAGTAAATAATTCTGTAAAAAGAAACATCTTGCTGCATTTAAAACAAAATCTAAAAGCAAATTATAGAGAACTTGCCGACATTGTAGGATATTCTACGGCAACCATAAAAAGACATATTCAAGAACTAAAAAAAATGTGAATAATAAAACGCATCGGAAGTGACAAAACAGGCTACTGGAAAATTATAGAACAATAATCTAACACTATTTGCAAGCAAATTGTCAATGTTACAACCGATGCCTTATCAAAAAAATTGCAGATACTTAGAAAATGAAAGGCACTGACAAATAAGCAGACAGAAGATAGAAAATAAAACGACTCGGGAACTGAATAATTGCAATATTGGAGTGATTTAAAACGCAAGTTGATTAATAAGGATAGACTAACTATAAGATAAAAAAAACTAAAATAAACTAAACTAATGGCATTTATAGATTATTATAAAATTTTAGGAGTTTCGAAATCCGCAACGGAAAAGGAAATTAAAGCCGCTTATCGAAAACTCGCCCGTAAGTATCATCCTGATTTAAATCCGGACAACAAGGAAGCAGAGAAGAAATTCAAAGAAATAAATGAAGCGAACGAAGTATTAAGTGCTCCTGAAAATCGTAAGAAATACGACAAGTATGGTAAGGATTGGAAACATGGTGAGGTTTATGAAAAAGCCCAACAACAGCAACAGCAGACTCATTATCAATCAAATCAGCAAGGGTTTTCAAGCCAAGAATATTCAGATTTTTTCGAATCCATGTTTGGTGGAGCAAGAACATCTTCTAGACAAAGTCATTATCAAAAATTTAAAGGTCAGGATTTTCATGCTGAATTGCATTTAGATTTAAAAGATGTTTATACAACGCATAAACAGGTATTAACTGTCAATAATAAAAACATACGACTGACGATACCTGCTGGTGTGGAGAATGCACAGGATATTAAAATAAAAGGAAAAGGGGGAGCAGGATTGAATGGTGGACCAAATGGAGATCTTTACATTAAGTTTATCATAAATAATCGGACACAGTTTAAACGAGATGGTAGTACTTTATATTCAAATGTTAATTTGGATCTTTATATTTCACTTTTAGGCGGAGAGATTATGGTTGATACCTTTGATGGAAAAGTTAAACTTAAAATTGCACCTGAAACACAAAACGAAACTAAAGTAAAATTGAAAGGAAAGGGATTTCCTGTTTATAAGAAAGAAGGGGAATTTGGAGATCTAATAATCACATATCATATTAAAAATCCTACAAACCTGAGCGAAAAAGAAATAGAGTTATTTAAAGAATTACAAAAACTAAGGTAACATGGAAAAAAATTTAATATCAATAACAACACTTTGTTCAACCTACGAAATTGAAATTTCATTTATTGATGCTTTGTACAAAACTGGACTTATTCAAATTGTAATTATCGAACATAACCAATTCATACATCAAGATCAAATAAGCGACCTTGAGAAAATGATTCGTCTTTATCACGAATTAAACGTTAACATAGAAGGAATTGATGTCGTATTTAATCTATTAGAGAAAGAAAAAGAATTGAGAGAAGAATTAAACACTCTTAAAAACAGATTAAGACTTTACGAAAATGAATAATTATATGAATTCAAAAACAAAAGTATTGCTTACCGGTGCATCCGGAACAGTGGGGTATGAAATTCTAAAGCAGCTATATCAACAAAAAGACATATTTGAAATAACCGTATTCGATTTAGACAATCGGAAAACACGAAAAATGTTTTCAAAATTTAATAACGAAATTAATTTTAAATATGGCGATATTGCTAATAATGAAGATATTGCGAGTGTATGTGCGGATAAAGATTTTGTAATTCACATTGCAGCTATTATTCCGCCTTTGGCTGACGATGAGCCAGAACTTGCACACAGAGTTAATACTATTGGCACAATGAATTTAGTAAGAAATCTCGAAAAATTATCGCCAAATGCTTTTTTCCTATACAGTTCTTCGATTTCGGTTTATGGTGATAGACTTATAAATCCTGATATTTACATTGACGATCCTATTCTTCCAAGTCTTGGAGATGAATATGCAAAAACTAAGATAGCAGCAGAAGAAATAATTACAAATAGTAAACTTGAGTGGAGTATTTTCAGACTTACTGCAATCATGGGTGGACACAAAATTTCGAAATTGATGTTTCACATGCCTTTGGCGACTTCCATGGAAATTTGTTCTCCTGCTGATACTGGAAGAGCATTCGTTAACGCATTATCAAATAAAGACAAAATTTCTGGTAAACTATTTAACCTTGGGGGCGGTGCAAGTTGCAGATGTACATATTATGAGTTTTTGCACAGATCTTTTAAAATATTTGGTCTAGGAAAAGTTAACTTTCCAGATAATTCTTTTGCAGAACACAATTTTCACTGTGGCTTTTATCAAGATGGTGATGACCTCGAAAAATTATTAGAATTTAGACAGGATACTCTGGAGTCTTATTTAAAAAATGAAGAAAGCAAAGTTTCTGGGTTACAAAGGACAGTAACTAGTCTTTTCAAAGAAATTATTAAAAACAGGCTTATTAAGCAATCCGAACCATTGGAGGCTTTACGTAAATCTGATCAAGAACTTATTAATCGGTTTTTTGTAAAAATAAAATAGATGAACCATATAGTAAAAAACGTTTTTATTGCTGGCGGAACAGGGTTTTTAGGATACTATTCGGCATTGCAATTTATGAAAAAAGGAGCTAATGTCTCCACCATAGCTTTGGACGAAAATATCAATGAAAAGGATTGGTATCCAGCAGAAATTTCTACATGTTATGGCGATTTGTTTTCCATGAGCGAAGATGAAATATTTGAGCTACTTAAAGGTAAAGATTATGATACATTCGTTTATGCACTTGGTCCAGACGATAGAATTACCCCGAAAGCTCCTGCTTCTGATTTTTTTTACGAAAGACTGGTAGTACAATGTTTAAAAATATGCAGAGCAGCAAAAAGGGCGAATATAAGACGATGCGTAATTATGAACTCTTATTTTACATATTTTGACAGAATTCAAAACGGTAAATTGTCGGCACATCATCCATATATAAAATGTAGAATAGAACAGGCAGAAGCAATAATTGGTCTGGGAGTCGCTGGTGAATTTGATGTTATGATAATTGAACTGCCTTATATTTTTGGTGAAATGCCAGGCAGAATACCTATCTGGAAAGATGTTTTTGTTGAAAGATTTAAAAAAATGCCAGCAATTTTCTTTCCCAATGGTGGAACAACAGCAATTCATGTAACTGGCGTTGCTCAATGTATAGTTGCTGCGGCATATAATGGGGAAAACGGCAAACACTATCTTCCAGCAAGTATAAATATTAAGTTTAGTAAAATGATTAAATTCATGATGGCTAGTGCAGGTTTTCCTAAAAGATTTATAAAAATCCCTGCTTTTATAGGATATTTTGCTGGTTTGATTCTTATTGCGAAGGATAAAAAACACGGAGTGCAAAGCGGACTTCACATGGCAAAAATTATGACAGATATTTTGTCTCAGGATTTCTTTGCTGACTGCGAAAAAGTAAAGCTTGAACTAAATTATAACGAACTTGGCTTTGATGGAGGCGAAAACGTGTGGACTGGCATCAAGGAAGCTATGCA
>JAQVPT010000210.1 GCA_028701945.1 Bacteroidales bacterium | reverse complement strand
AACCAACAAAACACATAATCAATAGCACTAAGGTCTTCCTTTTCAATTTTATGGGTAATTTCTTTTGAGAAAGGAGTTAAAACAACAATAGGAATTTTTTTATATTTAGATTTTATCTTTTTTGATAACTCAAAAGCATTTTCATTGCTAATATTCAACATTGTTATTACCAAATCAATATCTTTGTTTTCGAGTTTTTCAAAAGCTTTTTCGGGAGTATCAACTCTAATAAACATTGGAGGATACCTTAAGCCCAAAGTCATATATTCGTTAAAGATTTGCTCATCAATACGCCCATCTTCTTCGAGCATAAAATTGTCGTAATTATTACAAATTAGCAAAACCTTTAGAATTCGTTTCTTCATTAATTGATCAAACTCTGTATCATGAAAATCGAGGTCTAAAAACTCAAGTGTTTCTTCTTTGTTTAGTCGAGCTTTTTCGAAATTATAATGTTTTTTATCTTGCATTTCTTGAGTTGTTTAGGTCTAATTCCTTTTTATTTGTGTCTGCTTTAACATTTAAATCAACAGCTTTTTCTGTAATTTGTTTTCAATCGTTTATGAATTGTGATGTATTGTTTTTCAAGTGAAAGAGTTCTGTTCAACTTCACAATCTCACAATAAAAATTTCGTCAATTATCGTTTTCACCAACATCATAAAGCGTATCAAATATACATTTTTTAATTTAATTATATTCAAAACCAAGAAAAATGTGCACAATAGATTGTTTTATATTCTTATCCTAAATTTCCAAGCATTTTTAGCATTTCTACATTAAGTATCTCTATTGATTTGTTGTTTATAGAAATGATTTTGTCTTTTTTGAGTTCGGATAATATCCGTACAAGGTTTTCGGTTGCAAGTCCAGAAAGTTCGGCAAGGTCTTTTCGTGTAATAGTTGTTTCGATTATGTGTGAATGAAAAACCTTTTCGGATAAGTATAATAACGAATCACAAACTTTACCTAGGGCTTGTTTATTGGCTATACTACCTAGCTTGTCGTAAACTTCTTGCAGTGAATTAGAGTACATTTTCATTATTTCGATAGAGAATTTTGGGTTCGACTGAATAATTTTAATAAAACTACTGTACTCTATAAGGTATAACTTTGAGGGTTCTAATGCCTGACAACTAAAATGATAATAATTGTCGTTGTACATACTTGATAATCCGATTATGTTGAAAGGAGTCGTAATTTTAAACACATGGCTTTTATAGTGCGAGTTTTCTATGGTAGCTTTTACCAAACCATCTTTAAGTATCATTATAAACGATGCAAAAGAGCCTTGTTTACATATCGTTTCACCTTTTTTAAAATCAATTTGTACTTTTGTGATTAAAGCAATTTCTTCCTTTGTTAAATGCAAATTTGAGAGATAATCTACAAAATCATGTTCGGTATTATTTAGTTTGAATTTGCTTTCAATACTTTCGGAATAAATTTTCTTGAGTTTTCGATAGGATAGATATTGATTTAATTTGCTAACAATAGTCTGGAACAATCTGTTTTCCTCTCCAAGAAATATTCCTTTTTCTGCACTAACAGGTTTTGCATAACATAAAATTATTTCGCCAACCGCTTTTTGATTTATCAACAACTCTGATGAAAGTTTAAATTCGGTTTTTTTATACCCTTCGGTAGCCGCTTCGGTATCATAGACCTTAATTTTAACCTTGCATGTTTCTGAAAATCTCCAGCCATCTGGAATAATTTTTGTTAATTCTGATAAAACAATAATCAGGTCAGTATCAAAGTTTTTCAACTCTTCATCAATGCGATATAGACAATCAAGTTCTTTTTTTCTCTCGTCTAGGCTTTTTAATACGATGTCAATATTGCTGTTTTGTGTTTCCATACAAAATTTTGTGTTACAAAAATAAGAAAAATCAGTTTATACACAAATTAAATTGATAAATATCAACTAGAAACATCAAATCTTGGTATTGTATTCTCAATCTTTATTTGAAAAATAATAATAACTTTACACAGTGAATTTATAATAAAACAAAGCCTTATAGGCGAAAAATTAATAATTAAAATTTTACAAAATGAACGTAGAAAAAATTATGAATGATCTGGAACGCACTAATCCTGGCGAACCTGAGTTTCATCAAGCAGTTAAGGAAGTACTATTGTCTATCAAAGATGTTTACAACGACCATCCTGAATTCGAGAAAGCTGGTATTGTAGAAAGAATAATTGAGCCAGATAGAGTATTTTCATTTCGTGTTCCTTGGGTTGATGATAGTGGAAAAGTTCATGTAAACAAAGGGTTTAGAGTACAATTTAACAATGCTATTGGACCGTACAAAGGTGGAATGCGTTTTCATCCTTCAGTAAATCTTTCAACACTTAAGTTTTTAGGTTTTGAACAAACTTTTAAGAATGCACTTACAACACTTCCTATGGGTGGCGGTAAAGGTGGTTCTGATTTTTCTCCAAAAGGTCGTTCTGACGGTGAAATGATGCGTTTCTGTCAAGCTTTTGTTACTGAGCTTTGGCGCGACTTAGGTCCTGACACTGATGTTCCTGCTGGAGATATAGGTGTAGGTGCTCGTGAAGTTGGTTACATGTTTGGTATGTACAAAAAATTAGCTCGTGAGCATACTGGTACATTCACTGGTAAAGGTCAATCGTTTGGCGGTTCTCGCTTGCGTCCAGAAGCTACAGGTTTTGGTGCACTATATTTTGTTAATCAAATGTGCGATGCTCATAAAATTGACTTAAAAGGAAAAACAGTAGCAGTTTCAGGTTTTGGTAATGTTGCTTGGGGTGCTACTATAAAAGCTACCGAATTAGGTGCTAAAGTTGTTGCTATTTCTGGTCCTGATGGATACATATATGATGTTGACGGTGTTAATACACCCGAAAAAATTGCTTATATGGTAGAATTGCGTCTCAGCGGCAACGACGTTGTTGCTCCTTACGCAGAGAAATATCCTAATGCTAAGTTTTTTGCAGGTAAAAAACCTTGGGAATGTAAAGTTGATATTGCATTACCTTGTGCAATTCAAAATGAATTGAACTTAGAAGATGCTAAAAAACTTAAAGAAAATGGAGTAACATTGGTTGCTGAAGTTTCTAACATGGGTTGTACAGCTGATGCTGTTGATTTCTTTATCGAACACAAAATGTTGTTTGCACCTGGTAAAGCAGTTAATGCTGGTGGTGTTGCTTGTTCAGGTTTAGAAATGACACAAAATGCTATGCACATATCTTGGACTAATGAAGAGGTTGACAAATGGTTACACCAAATCATGAATGATATACATAGCCAATGTGTA
The DNA here is from genome assembly GCA_028701945.1 of Bacteroidales bacterium. Lineage (GTDB taxonomy): Bacteria > Bacteroidota > Bacteroidia > Bacteroidales > ML635J-15 > Bact-19. The sequence goes on along the minus strand of JAQVPT010000210.1, from coordinate 3,149 downwards.
AATAGCGGAAAAGATGGAAATTACATCAACTACGTTAAAGGTGCTAACATTGCAGGTTTCTTAAAAGTTGCTGACGCAATGCTCATACAAGGGGTTATCTAAAAAATTAATAAAACACTGTTAAAAATAGCTCAATAGTTATTTTAATTTATAAACCTCTCCCTAACGGGAGAGGTTTTTTTGTTTTTTTAATTATTGGACTATTTTCTATCACTGCAAATAATTACGATTAGTTTTGTGAAAATAAAAATAAAAATTTGTAATTAATATTTACGTATCTTGCGAAAAATTTCATGTCCATAATAAATAAAGTGAGATTGGTAGAACAATTGTACATCCAACTCGATAAAGAAATAAATACATTCAAATTCCACTCAAATATAGATTGCGGAAGCGGTTGCGGAAAGTGTTGCAATAAAAAAGACATCGAAGCTTCGCCTCTAGAATTTTTACCTTGGTCTTTTCAGATTTATTTAGAAGGCAAATCTCAAGAAGTACTTGCAGAATTAACCAAAAAACAAGACAGCGAATGTTTTTTATACAATCATTTATCAATAATTGACAAAGGTATAGGGAACTGCTCTGATTATTATCACCGAGGTCTTATTTGTCGGCTTTTTGGTAATGCTGCTAACCGAGATAAATATGGCAAAATGCAGTTACTTACTTGCAAAATCATAAAAGAACTAAATCCAGAGAGCTTCAAATTAATTTCATCTGAAATTGAAAATATAAAATACATCCCAGTTTGTACCGATTACTATATGAAATTGCAACAAATAGATTTCAAGCTCGGGAATATTATTGTTCCGATTAATCAAGCAATGACTATGGCCATCGAAGAAGTGCTAAACTATTATTACTACCATCCTTATGATAATGGTTTTAAACACTCTGCATAGCCTAAAGAATTGTCAAATAACGGCAAAGCCCTCACGACCAACGGGAGAAATAAATCGATTAGTTTTATCAAAAAAAATCATCCTTAACAGAACATTTTTGGCAAAATAATTGTTAGCTTTATAACTTGAAATTTTAAAAATAAGAAAAAATGAAAAAAATTACGATCCTTTGTTTTCTCGGACTATTTTCAATCTTAGGATTTGGGCAGTCTGTTTCAGTAAAAATAGAAACAACAAAAGGCAACTTTACTGTAATGCTTTATGACGAAACTCCTGTTCACAGAGATAATTTTATAAAATTAGCAGAATCAGGATTTTACAAAGGCTTATTATTCCATAGGGTGATATCAAATTTTATGATGCAGGGTGGAGATCCACAATCAAAAGATGCCCCATCTACGCAAACATTAGGTAATGGAGGTCCTGGCTACACACTTCCTGCCGAGATTGTTCCAAAATATTATCACAAAAAAGGAGCACTTGCTGCTGCAAGAACTGGTGATCAAACTAATCCACAAAGACGAAGCTCTGGTTCACAATTCTATATTGTCCAAGGTAATAAATACACCGATATGCAATTAGATAGCATGGAAAAACAGCTCTTTACAGAATTTACTAAAGAACAACGGGACACTTATACTGAAGTCGGTGGCGTACCTCATCTTGATGCTCAATACACTGTTTTTGGTGAAGTAACAGAGGGGCTTAATGTTGTTGATATAATTACAGGAGTTGAAAAAAACAAAAACGATAGACCTACAGAAGATATAAAAATATTAAAAATGACAGCTCTTAAATAAGTTTGATTGAATATCTCATAACCTAGATAAATTATCTAAAAAAGAGTATCAAAACAAAATAGAAACGCCTCTTGCAAGAACAAGAGGCGTTTTGTAATTAATTTGATATTATCCAATTAGTGTTTATCACTATAAAAATCAACATCCTTATTCTCATCAGCATCTCTAAAAATATTGCCTTCAACCTCATCAGCTGAAAAATAAGCAACAAGATGACAACTACATGGAGGCTTCTCAACGTTCATTAATGAACTTATTTCTTCTTGAGTTAGAATGGTTTTCCAAACAGAAACTTTATCGACTTCTCCGTCAAAGTTCTGAGCAAAATTCCATGAGGCATATGAACACAAGGAAAGATTAAATTCTGAAGCAAAGCTACTAGAAACTCCGGTGCTGACTTGACTAGATTCTTCAACTCCATTAATATATAAGGTCTGTTGATTTCCGTTGCATGTTGCAGCGAAATGAAACCATTCACCCTCTTTTATTTTAGAATCCGACCACATGTCTTTAGTATTAGAGTCTAATTGCAGGGTAAATTCCAATCTAGAATTGTCAGCATTGCTTTGAATCCAAAATTGCCGGTAATTTTCTTTTTCATTATTGTTCCTTTGAACAACGTCAAACCAACTTTCGCCACTCGAAGCATCCACATTCCATTTCACCCAACCCATTACAGTGTACTGATTCTCAATTTCGAAGTTCACACTGCTAATATCCACGTAAGCATTCTTTATAAGATTAAAAGACCCTGCATTTCCTTGAGAAAATAAAAAAATCGGGAGAATTAAACAAATGATAAAATTTACACTCTTTTTCATATCTATTTTTTTAGTATTACAGTCTAAATATAAGCATGAATCGACCTGAATGCAAATGAATTTAGACTGTTCCCGTAGGAAATAATATTAGTCTCACTAAGGGTTATGATTAAAACAAAATATCGTTTTAAATGAGAAAATAAAAATATAGTGTGTTTGGCAGTAAGCGAACAACATCTTGTAGTGCCCATGAAGCATTTATTGTGAAAATGGTAGGCAAATTACTGTGTTTAAGCAAGTAATATTGGCTTATATTTCAGAAATAATTTTGAACCATTAAAACAATTAGTGTTTACTAAATTATTTTACTTTTGTCAAACTAGATAATCAAAATGGATTTTGAATTAAGTGTTATAGTTTTACTTGGTCTTGCATTTTTTGTTGCAGGCTTTATCGACAGCATCGCAGGCGGAGGTGGATTAATTACTCTTCCCGCTTTATTATTCGCAGGGATTCCGCCACAATTAGCCCTTGGTACAAATAAGCTTGCAAGTTCATTTGGCACTGGAACAGCAGTTTTAAATTTTATGTTAAATAAAAAAATGCTACTGAAGGTTCTATTAGTAGGAATTGGCTTTTCTCTAACTGGCTCTTTTATTGGCTCAAAAACCATTTTACTTTTAAAC
>JAQVPT010000209.1 GCA_028701945.1 Bacteroidales bacterium | reverse complement strand
TATTTTGTACGGTTTCTTTTCCTAAATAATGGTCTATTCTGTAAATTTGTTCTTCAGAAAAAGCTTGTGATAATTCTTTGGTTAAGTCTAAAGCACTAGCCAAATCATGACCATGCGGTTTTTCTACAATAACACGCTTCCAACCTTCTTCTTGACACGTTAATTTGTGGGCATGTAAATGTTGAGTGATGGTTGTGTACATGAATGGTGGAGTGGCATAGTAGAAAAGATAATTAGATTTACAAGCGAGTTGTTGTGATAAATTATCTAAACGGACTTTCAAAAGTTTGTAATCTTCCAATTTATTGGTATCCATACTTTCGAAATGTAGGAAGTTGGCAAAATCTTCTGCTCCTTTATCTGAGTATTTGTCTTTAGTAACAAATTGTTTAAGTCCAGCAACTGTTTTGGCACGAAATGCCTCGTCGGTCATATTCTTGCGACCAACTCCGAGTACTTTAAATGTTTCTGGGAGCATTTTTTGCTGATGGAGGTTGTAAAGTGCTGGCATCAATTTACGCCAAGCGAGGTCTCCAGATGCACCAAAAATGACTAATATAAATTTTTCCATAAAAAGATTTGCGAACTTGTTATAATACAAAGATGCACAAATAAATTGATGTGTGTCCCATTAGTTCGAGATTTTGGAAAAACTATTTTAAGATTTTTAGCTAAAACCATTAGTAAGTCTTTAAGCCAGCGTTCTAAGCATTTTTGCCTAAAACACAATACAACTGATAACCGAGTAGCTCTGCTACGAGCTCACGACTGAGAGGAGTAAGCTGGTATTCGGTAATTTTTGTATTCGGTAATCGGTGAGATTAAAGCAAATTTTATGTTTATTGAAAGCAAAACGTTTTTGAACAAGAGAACAGAAGAACAAGAGAACATTCGAAGTAAGAACAGAAAACCAATAAACAGATAAACCGATAAACTGGTATTCAGTAATCGGTGAGATTGTAGCAAATTTTATGTTTATTGAAAGCAAAACGTTTTGAACAGAAGAACAGAAGAACAGAAGAACATTCGAAGTAAGAACCGATAAACCGATAAACTATTTTTCCGTTTTTTTATTTCTCGGCCACACCTCAGGAACTGGATCGTTTCCAAACGTTCCCCAAGGATTGCAGCGCAGAATCCTCCATGTTGATAATATGATGCCTTTAATTGGGCCGTGCATTTTAAAAGCCTGTATAGTGTAATTTGAGCATGTTGGGTAATGTCGGCACGAAGCTGGTAGCCACGGACTAATAATCCACTGGTATATTTTAACCAATAAAATAAAAGGAGATATTAAAATCAGCTTTATGGCTTTCTTAAAGTTCATAATGCAAAAATATATATTTTTAGTTATATTTTCTTTATCATTCAAAATTGTATCATGGAAACAAGCATATAACGGAACTTAGGGGTTGTTACATGATAAATCTGTACTTTTGACGAAGGTGTTTCGTCGTTTTTCGCGACGTAAAACTTATTTTTTGCTAATAGTACAATAAAGAAAACCAGCAAAAGAACAAGTTGAAATTATTGTTTTATTGTTCGATAAATCCCATTCTTACATTTTTTAGCCAAAGAATATAACAATTACCAATTTTCAGTGTGTATATCTTTTATTAGTATCTGTAAAAATGTTTGGTTCATAAAGTGATTTTCGAATATCTGATAGCAAAGATCGAAAGCGTTATATTCTTTTATATATTCATAAAAATGTCCAAAATTAAAACCAATCCCTTCTATGCACCGGTTATCTCCGAGGTGTTGAATGATTTTTACTTTAAGGTGATCGGTGTTTTTCCCAACTTGTTTTACACTGCCGTTGTCGTAAACTCCGGTTGATGAAAATGTGGGGGTCATGTTCCCAGGACCAAAAGGAGCAAATTGTTTAAGCAAACGATAAAACTTTGGTGTTACATCCTTAATTTCTATTGCCATATCAACGTTGATTACTGGTATTCTCTGTTCGTCAGTGATTGTTTGTTTTACATAATTTTCGAATCTTTGTTTAAAGGGCTCAAGATTTTCTGTTTTTAATGTTAATCCAGCAGCGTACATGTGTCCTCCAAAGTTTTCGAGTAGGTCGCTGCACGATTCGACAGCTTCATATAAATTATATCCTGGTACTGACCTTGCCGATCCTGTTACCATGCCTTTGCTTTTTGTGAAGACTACGGTAGGACGAAAATATGTTTCCGTAAGTCTCGAAGCAACAATACCAATTACACCTTTATGCCAATCTTCGGAATAAACTACGGTTGAGTAGGCATTTTTTAATATTTCGTTTGATGCAATCATTTCTAAGGCTTGGTCTGTAATGTCGTGATCAAGCTCTTTTCGGCTGGTGTTGATAACATTTATTTCTAAGCCTGTCTTTTCGGCGAACTTGTCATTGTCGGTTATTAAAAGCTCCACGGCAGTTTTGCCTGACTCCATTCTTCCGGCTGCATTAATGCGAGGACCTATTTTAAAAACAATGTCATTTACCTGAATATCTTTGTCGATTAACCCCGTTATGTTAATTATGCTTTTGAGACCTGGACATGGATCATTGTTTAGTTGTTGCAGCCCATAATATGATAATATTCGATTTTCTCCTGTAAGTGGTACAATATCAGAACCTATACTTACGACAACAAGATCGAGATTTTTGTATAGCAATTCGGGAGCTGCATGTTTTGTTTGACAAAGTCCCTGCATTAACTTAAATGCTACTCCTGCTCCCGAAAGCTCTTTATACGGATAATCGCAGTCTGTCCTTTTGGGATCCAGTATTGCGAATGCTTCGGGTAGTGTTGCACCGGGATTGTGATGGTCACATATTATTAAATCTATATCTTTTTCGTTTGCATATTTGGTTTTTTCTATTGCTTTTATTCCGCAATCAACAGCAATTACAAGACTGCAATTGTTTTCTTTTGCATAATCAATACCTTGAAATGAAATTCCATAGCCTTCGTTATATCTGTCAGGAACGTAGTACCAAAGTTTGTCGTTAAAATTTTTTAAATAATTATATACTACTGCTACTGCGGTTGTACCATCTACATCATAATCACCATAAATTAGTATGTTCTCCTTAGCTTCGATGGCTTTAGTAAGACGAGATACCGCTTTGTCCATATCTTTCATTAAAAATGGATCGTGAAGATCGCTTAATTCAGGTCTGAAGAAAACTCTGGCTTCTTCGTATGTTTCTATTTCGCGTTGTACTAGTAAATTTGCAATTTTTGTGTCAACATTTAGTAAAGATGATAGTTTTTCAACCTTTCCAATATCTGCCTTTTCTTTAATTAACCAACGTTTCTCTATCATTTTATTTATATCGTTTCTTTTTCACAATATTAGCAAAATAAAATGGCATTTCTCATGTTTTTTTCTATTAGTTGTGAAAACTTAAAATTATATTTGATTTAAATTTGTGCAAATAGCTTTGACTTTTATTGGTTGCGACTATGTGGTGTGCGAAATAGGAATAGTAATTACCTTTTCAAAGTACCAACGAAGCCATTTTAATTTTAGTCACTGAAAATATTTTTCAAATCTTGTCTTCCAACAATAGACATAATCTCAATAATATGATTATTTAGTTTGCAGTAGATACTATCTGAGCCACAAACACAGCGTCGGTATCCTGTTTTTATATAATCAACTGCTTCAAAGGAAAAAGGTCTCTGAGCTATAATATCAAAATAATTAAAAAATGATTCAAAATATTTATCAGCTTGTGCTTCTCCAAATTTTTTAATTCCGTAGTGATGAATTCTGATTAAGTCTTCTTTGGCTACATTGCTTAATTTATATTTATCCATTAAATATAGCCTTAGAATTTAGTAATATTTGCTCTTTACTTTCATTTGTGAATCCACTATTTTCTGCACTTTCTAGTTTAGACTTTAACCAGTCTATTTGACGTTGTTGGTTTCTCGCTTGTCGCACTAAATCATTTACTAGTTCGCTTTTACTCGAATACTCTTTACTCTCAACTTGAGCTTTTAACCATTCGTCATTGGGTTCCGTAAATGAAATACTTTGTCTAGTCATAATAATTATTGTTTGGTGCAAAGATACATCATAATCGCATCAAATGCAAGAAAAGTTTATAGATCTGCTCTTTTTTTTATTATTGTTTGTAACGGCTATATAGATGTGACTTGTGATTTGATGCGAATGAATTTTTCATTTCCAAAAAAGTTCATTATTTCGGTCTTATATCTTATATTTGCAAAAAATACTATTTTTATGGCTCATACAGATTTAAGTGAACAGGAATTATTACGCCGTGAGGCCTTGAGTAAATTAAATGAATTAGGAATTGATGCTTATCCCGCAGCGGAGTATCCAGTAAATATATACTCATCAGATATTTTAGCTCAATTTAAAGATGAAAATTCCCCTGAGAATTTAAAATCTGTTTGTATCGCTGGTAGGATTATGTCGCGGCGTATTATGGGTAATGCGTCGTTTGCAGAGATTCAGGATAGCAAAGGTCGAATTCAAGTTTATTTTAAACGTGATGATATTTGTCCTGAGGAGGATAAAACAATGTATAATGTTGTTTTTAAAAGGCTGCTTGATATTGGTGATATTATCGGCGTTAAAGGATATGCTTTTCGTACGCAGGTTGGCGAGATTTCAGTACATGTAACCGAATTTACAGTTTTATCAAAGTCTTTGCGTCCTTTGCCGATAGTTAAAGAAAAAGATGGACATGTGTATGATGCTTTTACTGATCCTGAAATGCGTTATAGACAGCGTTATGTCGATTTGATTGTAAATCCACAGGTTAAAGATACTTTTATAAAAAGATCAAAAATTATAAATACAATGCGTAACTTCTTTAATGGTCAAGGCTATCTTGAAGTTGAAACTCCAATTTTACAACCTATAGCTGGAGGTGCTGCTGCTCGACCATTTATTACTCATCATAATGCTTTAGATATTCCTCTTTACCTCCGAATTGCTAACGAATTGTATCTTAAGCGTTTAATTGTTGGTGGTTTTGACGGCGTTTACGAGTTCGCAAAAGATTTTCGTAACGAAGGTATGGATCGCACTCATAATCCAGAATTTACCGTGCTTGAAATATACGTGGCATATAAGGATTATAATTGGATGATGAATTTTACTGAGGAAATGGTTGAAAAAGTTGCACTTGCACTACATGGTAAAACTAAACTTCAGCTTGGCGATAAGGAAATTGATTTTAAACGCCCGTTTAAGCGTGTTACCATGTATGATGCCATTAAAGAATATACTGGATATGATATTAGTGGAAAATCGGAAGATGATCTTCGCCAGATTTGTCAGGAACTTGGAATAGTGACTGATAAAACAATGGGGATGGGCAAAATGATTGACGAAATATTTGGCGAAAAATGTGAAGATAATCTTGTTCAACCGACTTTTATTACTGATTATCCTATTGAAATGTCCCCATTAACTAAAAAACATCGTGAAACAGAAGGGCTAACCGAGCGTTTTGAACTTTTTGTTAATGGTAAAGAGCTTGCAAATGCTTATTCGGAGCTTAACGACCCAATTGATCAGCGAGAACGGTTTGAGGATCAAATGCGTTTATCTGCAAAAGGTGATGATGAAGCAATGTTTATTGACAAGGATTTTCTCAGAGCTTTAGAATATGGCATGCCGCCTACCTCTGGTATGGGAATTGGTATCGACAGATTGACAATGTTTATGACTAATAGTTCATCAATACAAGATGTGCTATTTTTTCCACAAATGAGACCTGAGAAAAAAATTGAAGAAATTGACGAGAGTATTTTTACTGAAATAGGAATTGATGAAGATTGGGCTAAGGTGTTGATTAAGACTGGGATACACTCTGTAAAAGCACTTAAAGAAGCCAATCACAATAAGTTGCATCAGACAATTTGTGGCTATAATAAAAAAAGTAAATTAGGACTTACAAATCCTTCACAGGAACAGGTAAAAGCCTGGATAGAGAATTGATGAGGCTACTCAACAAAATACCTTTGTTGTTTTGTATGGTTGTTTTATTCGCAACTAATTCTTTTGCATTTAATAAATTACATGAAGTTAAAATTGAGCCAGAATTTGCCATTGTTAAAGGTATGGAGTCTAAAATTAGACTATCTACTTTTGATAGTTTGGGTAATGAAGTTCCAATAAATTGTTTTTCGTCTGTTTATGTAAATGATCAAAAAATTGATGTCTATTTTACTGATGGAGTCGCAGACTTTAGTTATAATTTTGAAGAGACTACTATTTTAAGTATAAACTGTGGTGAAGTTGAAGCGGTAAAAGAAGTTAATCCGATTCCATTGTGGTTTTCAATTTTGCCACCATTGATAGCTATATTATGTGCATTACTTTTTAAAGAAGTGTTTTCGGCTTTGTTTTTAGGATTATTTAGCGGTACATTTATCATTTATTTATATTCTGGTGTAAGTGTATTTAGTGCATTTTTTAAATC
>JAQVPT010000208.1 GCA_028701945.1 Bacteroidales bacterium | reverse complement strand
TTTGTTACATGGTCTTGGTCAATTGAAACGCTGTCAGTATGAAACAGGTAATCTCCAGAAGGAAAATTGGAAATTAATGCAGCATAGCGTTGCATAACAAGCATGGCATCAGTTCCATTAATGGTGTGGCTTTGGTTCACATCAGCTGCTGCTTTATACATATCAGTTAAAGTGTCTATTTGAGAGAAATGATTTAGAATAATTAAAGCATCTGTAGCATTTACGCCTCCCCACCCGTCAAAAGGAGTAACGGACATTTGATAATTACCTGAAGGAATGGCGTCAAAGGTATATAGCCCATTTACGTCTGTGTTTGTTTCCGCCATGGGGATTCCTTCAAACGATTCTATTTCCATAAAAGCATTTTTCATTGGAGATAATATTGTATTTGCATAATTTACAGATCCTTCCATCACTGTATTTGGAGTGGAGAGATACGGAAGCTCTGCAAAATCAACAAAATGGATAATCCCATAAGAAGAGTTGTCATATTTATCATAAATATGCGAAGCAATAATGGCAGAATCTGTTGTTCCCCAGTAATTAAATCTTGCATTAACGTCTAAAGTGGTTTCATTATAAGCATCATAGCCGCCATTGCCATATATATTATTGGTAGTAGTTGTGTCATTCCCAATTACTGGAACACTTGCTCCTCCAATTAATAATCCATAGCCATTGTTATCTATAATTGTATTGTTTTTAATTGTTTGAAGAGGAGAGGTGAAAAATGATAATCCAATATTATTAGATTTTTGAATGATACAATTCTCTATTGAAGGCTGGTTAGTGTTCTCGCAATAAATATTGTAATCTGCCCCTTGTTCAACAACACAATATCCCATTATGGATGATGCATCATTATAATCACTATAATTATTGAAATATAAGCCATTCCATCCTCCAGATAAGTCATTAAAAGCTTTAAATGTGATTAAGCTATCCTGTGTTCCAACAGCCATTAGGTTTCCAGGACGATAACCTTGAGAATAACCACTATGATATGCAATCTGCATATTAGTCCCGGGATTAAAAGCAAGTGTTGCTCCCTTTTCAATCGTTAATGTGTTAGGAGTAGAACGACCTATTATAATATTGTCTATTATATGATAAGGAATGCCATCATTATATAAGGTATTGTCAATACTTAGAGTTCCTCCAGCATGTCCAATATAATTAGGAGTGTTGCCAGAATAAGTATTGCCGTCAAGTACAATTGCACTATTTGGTGTCGCAATATACAAAGGATAATTCAGATTGTTAAGAAACTGGTTTCCTCTAATTTCTGGTGAAGATTCATCAATCCATAATCCATACTGATTATTGGTTTGAATGATATTGTTTTCTAAAGTACCTGTTGATTGATAAAAACGAATACCATCCTGTGCGGCATTTCTGACGGAACTGTTAAGCACTGTGATATTAGTTCTGTCTGCAAATATATTATAATTATTGCCGTTTTCAATAATGCAATAATCTAATACAGATGGGGTAGAAATATTGTTAGTGTAGAAATAAATTCCACCCCAAGCTCCAGGATTTTCATTCCATGCATTAAAGGTAATTGGTTGAACTGCTGTTCCAATGGCATACAATTCACTACGATTGATATTTTGAATATTAGATTCATTGGCGACTCTAATATTGTTCCCAGGTTCTATTGTAAGACGTATTCCAGTACCAGTAATGATTGTATTCCCAAGCAATATATAATCGTAAGAAATTGTTGTCCATACTTTATTGCTCGTAGTTATATTTCCACCTTCAAACACAAGTCCATTATAAGTATTATCAGTCATAACAGGGCTTCCGCTAGGTTCATTAATTGTAAAATTGGGTGAGGGATAATAAATACCGTATAAATTGTGCGTAATGCTTGAAGAAGAATATGTTGGGTTCGAAGTTGTGGAAGTTAATCCAAGACCTGCAAGTCCATTATAGCTAACATGTGTATTAATAAGTGTAGGATTTGAGTTTTCGCACGAAATACCATGGCTATCATTATTTCTGATATTTGTATTTTCGATTTGTAGATGGGATGTGCGTAAACGAATTCCATTAGATGTTGAACCGTAAATATCGCAGTGATTTAGCTTAGGCTCACTTGTTGAATAGCAATATAAGTTTGCGGCATAAGTTCCAGCACCTGCATTTGATATGCTAGTATAATTGAATTGGGAAGAAACTCCGCTTGAACTATAATTATTATAATAAATTCCACCCCATAATCCGGGTTCATCGGTATAGCCAGTAAAGTAAACAGAATCTCCAACGACTCCGTTACAAATAATATTGGCAACCCCAACTTCCATTGTAATGCCGGGTAAAAACAACAATCTTGTTCCAGCTTCAAAAGTATGGGTTCCAGCTGTAAATGTAATATTACCAGTAACCCAATATGGGCTTGCAGCAGCTGTAAATGTTGGAATAGAGTTCAAGTTTCCAGAGAGTTGTGTGCCAGGAGTAGAAAGACTTGCATCATGTAAGGTGGTGTTATTAGTGCCATCGCTTGTAGATACAATTTTATATTGAAGATACCTTGTTGTAGTATTAATAATAATTGGACTTGCAGAAGATAAAACAGACCAATTAGACCAAATTTTATTATTACCAGCAAAACGATACGAAACTTCTAAATTACCTCCCGTTCCAATTGTTGTGGAGTACGTAAGCTCTGTGATGTATCTTTCAGCACCAAGTTCTGTAAAAGCTGTAGAAATAAACTGTCCTTGTGTTTTATAGTTTGATGATAATGTGAGTGGAGCGTATCGTGTGTTGTGAATAGGGGTTTCTGAAAGATTTTCACCTCCACAATAAATAATCTGCCCATTTTGAGCAAATGCAACTCCGTTTTTTGTGTAATCATACATTTCTGTTCCAGCTGACCATACAAAAGGACTGCTTGTAATATCTGTAAAATATACATTTTTTGTTAAACCACCGCCAGTTTCCCCAGCCATGACAGTGATAATCCCATTAATAATGCATGAGGAATGATTGCTCACTGCAGTCGGTAGTGATGTTTCTGCCGTCCATCCTCCAAGGCTACCATCATTATTAGAACTTGTAACATAAACAGAATTTATTTTTGTGCCTCCGTCATTAAAACCTCCTAAAACGTATATTTTGTCTCCATCACAAGCCATTGTATGTCCGTTAAGTGTAGCCGGTAGGTTGTCAACAGAGCTGAAAGTTGACAGAGTATTATCAACAAGAACTTTAGCACAATATACTCCATTTGTTGCAGTAGTTCCTGTCAAGTCATCCGCACCTCCTGCAACATAAATATATCCATTGCAACAAACCGCTGTGTGTCCCCATAAAGCAGTTGGCAAGGATACAGAAGATGTTTGCCATGTACCTATTGTTCCGTTAGTGTTAATGTTTGCGTAATAAATTGTGTTATACATATTGGTATCATCTTTTCCACCCAATACATATATTGTATTGTTGCCTATAACTACTGCATGATCACGCCTATCTCCGGGAATTGTTCCCAAACTTGTCCATGCACTGATGCCAGCAGCATTTATTGTCGCTCTATAAACGGTCGATGTGGAATTTACTCCGTTATATCCACCAACAACATAAATATATCTGTTATTCCAAGTTGCTGCTTTATGGCTCGACAATGTTTGTGGTAACACAGTTGTTGTTAACCAACTATTTACAGCTGTTGCCTGAAAAGGCAAATACACATTGTTAGAACCAACAATCATATCGTTGTATTGCCCTTTTTGAAAATCTGCATCGACAGTATGTGTAAATAATACTTGTGCAAAAACTTGAGATGAAAAAGCTAAAACAAAAATGAGAACAAAAGCCCGCAATGATATACAAAGAGACTTTAAATTTGGGATAAATCTTTCCATTATTTATATATTTTTAAAGATTAAAGTAATAGATGCCTTGTTTTATAATGTAAATATACAAAAAAAAATCTTATATGTAGTGGGAAAGTGTGATTTTTTTTCGATTATTTAAAATATCTTTAGCTATTATTATTTGTTGTAGTATGCAAATTTTTAAGTTAAGAGGTTTGGAAAATCAACGATTAATAAATGTATTTGACCTTAACAACAATTAATGTCTATCAAAGTATAATAAAATTCATAAAAAAATAGGCTGTCTCTTCAAACAGCCTATTTTTATAAGTATGAGCTAAAATTATCTTTTAATAACTTTTACAGTTTTGGTACCATTTTCGTTTGTTAAACGAATAATATACATTCCACTGTTTTTAGATGTAAGATCAATTGAAATGTCGTTGTTGTTCATGTTTACTGATTCAATTATGCGACCAGTTAAGTCAAGAACTTGAACCAAGTAGTTTTGATCGGCAGAAATATTAATAATGCCATTTGTTGGGTTTGGAACAACAGAAATATTAGTTTTAAATTCATCAATGTTTGTAGCACCTAACACAACAGGAATTGTAATATCTTGGTCAATTATGTCAAATGCTGAAGTATAATCAATGTATCCTGTAGCCGAAACAGTTAAATCATAATTTGTTCCTACAATAGCATCAAATACTACTGTACCGTTTACGTCAGTTAAAGCGTCAATACTTAAATCACTGCAAACAACGCTTGCACCTTCAATTGGGTTTGTGCCATCTGTAACAATTACTGTAACAGAATAAACTATCTCATTAACAATAGCACACATTGTTATTTCGTCATCAAAATTGTTAATAAGAGTAGCAAGGCCAGTTGTTTTGTCAATTGTGTACCAACCAAATTCACCCGTATCATCATTATATATAGTACCATAAATTACATCGTTTACTTTATCTCCACCTATGTCTCCAAAACCAATTGAAATACCAAAATTTCCGATTGTTGTTCCTTCTCCAGTTGTTTTATTAATTGATATAAAGTTGTAATTATCTGAATCCATTCCAAATAAATTACCATTAGCGTCCGCAGCTATACTCGTAACATAATAAGATCCAATGATGCCAACGAGAGTAGTCGAAAAATCTGGATTAAGAATATATAAATTTGATAAATTTTCAACATAATCACAATCAGATACATAAATATCCTTATTGATATGGTCATAAGCAATACCAAGAATACTGTTCTCACCAGAGATTTTACCCGTCAAATACATTGCACCATCACCATTTATCGCATACATATTGTTAGTTCCGATTTCAACTCCATATACAACACCATTAATATATTCGCCACAAGCCAAGAAATCATCGCTAATGGTAAAAGCTAAATCTTCTAATTCACTTGTTTCTATTTGGTTACGTACAATAAAACCTGAATTATCACTGAATCCGTAATTATAGCCTAGTTCGTAAGAAAACTTTATAACTTGATGTTCACTAATTTTAGTGTTATTTGTAGGGTCAGTGTCGCTTGAAAGGTTGACAGTGGCAGTCATTTGATATGTGCCAACTAAAGGAGCATTCCATGCGGGAAAATCAATTACTACGTCACCACCAGGGCTAATAGAAGCTCCCGTAACTGTTTCGCTGTATGTTGTTCCGGCAATAGCCAGATTTACAGTATAAGTGTCTTCGAGGTTTATTCCATGATTATGAATTGTAACTTGAGGTATTGGTGAATCGCCTCTAAATATTATAGTAGGAGCAATAAGTTTAACTCCTAAATCGTGAGCCGGTGGAGTATAGCAAGAAATAATAGCTTGCCAACCATTTTTCTGAACTCCGCCATCTGTACTAAAATGGAAAGTTAAAGCCCCATCAGGGTTATTAGCTTTAATCGGTCCAGATGGAATATTATTACCTGTAAGAGATTGTATAAGATTTGCCGCAGAAATAGTACCGTTATAGATGTCTAGAATATCATAATTGGGTTCAGTATTAAACCTTAAAAATTCTACCTGAATATAATCACTCGTAGTTCCAGGGTAAAAAGTATAAGTGTAATCTTCGTTGTTTTGGTAATCATTGTCGCTTCCTCCTGAATCAGTAAAAATAGCGTAACAAGTGGTTGTATTTCCATCAGACATAATAACTATTGGTGCGACTATTACATTTTGTGTTAAAATGTCGTTTGAAGCCTCTTCGTCGTCTGTTAAACTTATGCTTGCAGTTAATATATATGTTCCATCGTCAGGCGTCCAGTCGGGGAAGTTTACTTCAGCTGTTTCTCCGTTGTTAATAGTTATAGGATTATTCAAAGTCTCATTATAACTTGTTCCATCTGTAAGAGTAATTGACCAAGTGTCTTCATTATTAAGTCCATAATTAATGATTTTCACTTTAGGAGTTACTGTAGAACCAGTATTAACAGTATTAGGCGAAATGCCTATAATGGCTAAATCGTGGGCTAGAGGATCGCCAAATAATAATCGTATATTTGGTATAAGCATTTCAGATTCATTTGATACGGGCAGAGCTGATAGATCAGGGTTTTCATTGTCGGTATAAAATACTAAGCTTCTATTATTAGTAACAGCAGAGCAGTAAAATCTATCATCGTAATCATCATAATTGTCGCTCTTTTCATTTATTGCAATTACTAAGTTGTCAACTC
>JAQVPT010000207.1 GCA_028701945.1 Bacteroidales bacterium | reverse complement strand
CATCTAAATAAGCATCTAAATCGTGTGTGTTACCATTTATATCGGTAACATTAAAAAAAGTTTCAACTTGTGCCCAAGTGGCTTGGGTTGATTTGGTTGTGTTTTTTTCGCAAACTAAACCGGTTTTTTTGTTTTGTCCAAAAGCAAAAATGCCGATAAACATTGCAATAAGAATAATAAATAATTTTTTCATAAGATAATAAATTTAGTTTAATTTAGTTAATTGTATTTAAGTAATATTTTGCAAAAATAATAGATTATTGAACACAAATGCGAAAATTGGTTGTTGTCTTTAACATAAATTGTAATTATTATACCAATAGTTAGTAATTGACAGCTCTTTTCTAATAAGTTTCTAAGAAAACGTGAGTCCTATTACATAGAGTGAGTTGTTATTTTTGGAGTTTAAAATTTCATACGCTTTCCTTTTTGCATGTTAGTTATATTTTTTTATTGTCGTAATTATTAAAAATATAGTTGTTACGTATAAATTTGATGTTTAATAAATTATAATTAGGCAATATAATTCAAAATTTATTCGTAAATTTGCGAAAATACTTTTTAATTTATAAAATATATTAGGATGAAAAAATTATTACTTATAGCCATTATATTGGGAATGTTTGGTTCTGTCTTATTTGCACAATCATTTGAGGTGTATAATCATGATTCAGAACTGATTAATGGACAAAACATTACTGTAGCTACTACAGTTAATAGTCCTGCTATTTTATATTATTGGTCGATAAAAAACATTTCAGGGTCTCAAAAAACTTTGAAACTCAGTATGGCATTACAAACAACACAAATTGAGGGTTCATTGCATTCAATGTGCCATCCGCCAACAGAAGCAAATATGTTTGGTGGTTGTGGACCGATGTGGTCAGCGTCAACTCCGAATATTATTTTGAATGCTGGCGAAACTTCTGGTGAAGGAGGAGACTTCCGTTTTACACAGGGGCCAAACCCTGGAGTAACAACCATTTTATATAAGGTTTATGATATTAATAATACATCCGATTTTGTTACATTCACAATTTCATATTCAACAACCACTGCCATTGACCTAAATAAAGTTGCCGATTTTACAGTTTCTCCTAATCCTGCTTCAACTCGCTTTACTTTAAATAGTGATTTTGGATCTAATGCTAGAGTAGAAATTTATAATGTGCTTGGTAAGCTTGTTAGAAAGGTTGATTTTTCTAACGCTGAAAATATAAATATTGATTGTAGCAATTGGGAAAACGGATACTATTTTTGTCGCTTGTTTGATGGCGGTAAAATTAAAAAGACCGTAAAACTTATTGTTACACACTAATCAGTTTTCAAAATTTTTATTATCTTTAATCCCGTTAATTTTAGCGGGATTTTTTTATGGCAGAACATAATACATTAGGCGAAAAAGGAGAAGAATTAGCTTGTGCTTATTTAGCAGAAAAGAAGTATAAGATACTTGAACGAAAGTGGAGATATAAGCATAAGGAGATTGATATAATTGCTTTTTACGAAGGTGTAATCATATTTGTGGAAGTAAAAACTAGATCGTCAGATTATTGGGGAAATCCAGAAGAGGCTGTAAATAATAAAAAACAGAGGTTTTTGATTGAAGCAGCAGAAAAATATATATATGAGAAGGATTACGATATGGAGTCACGATTTGATATTATTACTGTTATTATTAATGAGCAAGGTACGCAGGTAGAACATATCGAAGAAGCATTTTATCCTTAATAAAAATTATATTATATCCTGAGTTAACTTAACCGATTTTCAGTAAAAAAAAAGAGCCTTTCGGCTCAAAAATTATTTTGCTACTGGATTTGGATCATTGTATTTGATGTTTTCCCAATCTGCATAGCCAGTTGATTTTTTCCAGTGATCAAGAAATATTCCTGTCCAATCAGCCACTGCTGGAGCGCTGTTTGTTGCATCACCATTAGTGTCACCTAGTAAATCGTCATCTTTGAATGAAGTGTAGAAAATCCCTGACCCATTGTAATTAATTAAAGACGGTTCACCCGATGATAATGTTAGAGTTGAGCCTTCGACAAATTTTAATATAACACCATTTCCTAAAGTTAGTGTTTTACCGATACCTACATTTATATTATCAGAGGTTATTACGAACGCAACTTCATCTTCAGTCCATTCTGTGTTTTTATTGATATTTCCTGCGACAAATATTCCGTTGAATTTATTGCCAATTTCGTTAAATTTGAAGTAGTTTGAGTTGTTGATGTTAATTTCGGCAGCAATTGTTAGCGGTAATATATTATTATAAAAAATATTATTTGTAATTATTGTTGAGTTTTTTGCGATATCTGCGTGTAATGCACCAATATAGAAGTTCCCCTCTTTGCCACCAGTGTTAAAAGCAAAAGTGCAATTGTCTATTGTTGCTTGAGCACCTGCTGATAAATTAAGAGTAGGAGAGGCTGTAGAACCTTGTCCACCATATAAGAATTTACAGCTGGTAAATACTGAGCCAGTAGAGCCATTAAGGTCGATGTTTCCCCAGTCCCCAGCAGCAGCTATTGTGTTCCCGCCGTCTCCGTTTGTGTCGCCTCCGTTGTTATCATCTTTGTATGAAGTAAAAACTATTGGCGATGTACTTGTTCCGTTTGCTATAATTTTCCCATCATCATATATAGTCATAAAAATGTAATTGGGCTTAAATTTTATAACTGTCCCTGCCTCAATAGTAAGTGTAGATTTGACCCCAAAGTCTGGTACGCTTATTATATATATTTTATTGGCTGTCCATATTGTTGGAGAAGTGATGTCTGTTGTAACTTCTATTACGTTTTCTGAAACTGGCGGATCTTTTGGATCGCATGATTGAAATACATATCCCAAAAAACTCATACCTATTAATACATAAAATAATCTTTTCATAATATTGATGTTTTAAATTTGCTGTATTTTTGCAAATATAGTGCCTTAATTATTATCAAGACGAAAATTCGTTGTTTATTTCTTGAAAATTCATTAAATGTTTTGAAAATAATTCTAAATTTGCAAAAAGATTATCAATAGTGATGTTTTTGAATAATAAAAACAAATAAAAATATCTGCTCTAATACTGTGTTTTAGGGTAAAATTTGGTTATTAACAAATTTAAAAGCTGTTAATAATAGAAAATAGTAAAAATATATCATACAAGTATTGTTAATAAAAAAAAATAATCTACCTTTGCAGTCCAAAATTTTATTAAGTCGAAATTTAAATTTTATAGGTTTTATGCCAACGATACAACAATTAGTAAGAAAAGGAAGGGTGATTACTGTGGATAAAAGTAAGTCCCCTGCATTAGATTCATGTCCGCAACGTCGTGGTGTTTGCACAAGAGTTTATACCACAACTCCTAAGAAGCCAAATTCGGCAATGAGAAAAGTTGCGAGAGTAAAATTGACAAACGGTAAAGAGGTTAACGCTTATATTCCGGGAGAAGGTCATAATCTTCAAGAGCACTCTATTGTGCTTATAAGAGGAGGTAGGGTTAAAGATTTACCTGGTGTAAGATATCACGTTGTTCGTGGAGCCTTAGATACAGCTGGAGTTGATGGCCGTACTCAGAGACGTTCTAAATATGGAACTAAGAAACCAAAAGTAAAAAAAGTTAAATAAATTAATTAAGTTCAGAGATGAGAAAAACGAAACCAAAGAAAAGAACGATTTTGCCAGATCCTAAGTTTAACGATGTTAGGGTTACTCGTTTTGTAAATGATATGATGTGGGACGGAAAAAAATCTATATCTTTTAAGATTTTCTATGATACTATGGATATTATTGAAAAGAAAATGAAAGATGCAGAAGATACTCCTCTTGAAATATGGAGAAAAGCTTTGGATAATATCACTCCTGCTGTTGAAGTTAAGAGCCGTCGTATCGGTGGAGCAACATTTCAGGTTCCTATGGAAATGCGTGCCGACAGAAAAATCTCTGTTGGGCATAAATGGATGTTAGCATTTGCACGGAAGCGTAGCGGACGTTCTATGTCCGAAAAACTTGCTGCCGAAGTTATGGCTGCCTATAATAATGAAGGTGGAGCTTATAAAAAGAAAGAAGATACTCATAGAATGGCAGAGGCAAATAAAGCCTTCTCTCACTTTAGATTTTAGTAATACTGCATGAGTAGCAATCTTATAAATATCCGAAATATTGGCATTATGGCTCATATCGACGCTGGTAAAACTACGACGACTGAGCGCATATTGTATTATTCTGGGATAAATTATAAGCTTGGAGAAGTTCATGATGGGGCAGCAACAATGGATTGGATGCAACAGGAACAAGAAAGAGGGATTACTATTACATCTGCTGCTACTACAACGTATTGGCTAACAAATGAGGAAAAATACAAAATCAATATTATTGATACTCCTGGGCATGTCGATTTTACCGTAGAGGTTGAAAGATCGCTCAGGATTCTTGATGGTGCTGTTGCTGTTTTTTGTGCTGTTGGGGGCGTGGAACCTCAAAGTGAGACTGTTTGGCATCAGGCCGATAGATATAAAGTGCCTAGAATTGCATTTGTTAATAAGATGGATAGGGCTGGGGCAGATTTCTTAGGTGTAATTAGCCAGATAAAGGAAAAACTTGGTGCAAAACCACTTGTTATACAGTTGCCTATTGGTTCAGAAGATAGCTTTTCTGGTGTGATTGACTTAATTGAGCAGAAAGCATACGTGTGGGAAGAGGACGATACTCTTGGTGCTAAGTTCTCTGTTACAGATATTCCAAAAGATATGGAAGACGAAGTCTTTGAATATCGTGAAAAATTAATAGAGGCGGTTATCGAAGCTGATGATAATATGCTTGAAAGATTTTTTGAAGATAGAAGTAAGATTTCTGTTCAAGAGTTTAAATCTTTGTTGCGTAGCATGGTTATCAATGATAGTTTTGTTCCAGTGTTATGTGGTGCGGCTTTTAAAAATAAAGGTATTCAACCTATGTTGGATGCTATTTGTGATTATCTTCCTTCACCAATCGATGTTGATGCAATTACTGGACATAATCCTAAAACTGATGAAATTATTTCGCGTAGCCCTGATGTTGATGCTCCTTTTTCAGCTATGGTATTTAAAATTGCGGATAGTTCGTTTATAGGAAAATTATTATATGTAAGAGTTTACAGTGGAAGCATGACAAGTGGTCAAATGATTTACAATGTTCGCTCTGAAAAGAAAGAACGTATTTCAAGAATTTTCCACATGCACTCAAATAAACAAACGCAGATTGATAGCGTAGAAGCTGGAGATATATGTGCTGTTGTAGGGTTAAAAGATGTAGTTACGGGAGATACTCTTTGTGATGAGAAAAAACCTATTGTTCTTGATAAAATGCAATTCCCAGAACCTGTAATATCAATTGCAGTAGAAGCTCAATATCAAGCAGATATTGAGAAGTTAGCGTCTGCTCTTAATCGGTTGGCAGAAGAAGACCCGAGTTTTACAATAAGATATGACGAAAATTCAGGACAAACTCTCATTAATGGAATGGGAGAACTGCATTTAGAAATTATTATAGATAGGTTGGTTCGTGAGTTTGGTTTAAAAATCAATCAAGGGAAACAACAAGTAAATTATAAGGAAGAGTTCTTAGATACTATCGAACACAGAACAGTATTAAAAAAACAAACTGGTGGTAAAGGACGTTTTGCCGATATTGCTGTTCGCATAGGAAAGAGCTCGAACTCCGAAACTGTTGGACTCGAATTTGTTAATAATATAAAGGGTGGAGTAATCCCCAAAGAATATATACCATACATAGAAAAAGGTTTTAGAGAAGCAATGCAAAACGGTCCTATTGCAGGATACCCTCTTTACAGTATGCGAGTAGAGCTATTTGATGGTTCTTTCCATAATGTTGATAGTGATGAGGTTGCTTTTCAAATAGCCGCAGGAATTTGTTTTAGAGAAGCTTCTAAGAAAATAAACTGTGGTTTACTGGAGCCTGTTATGAAGCTTGAGATAATTACTCCAGAAGAATATCTTGGAGATATAAGTTCAGACTTAAATCGTCGTAGGGCTACAATTTTAGGTTTGGATACAAAAGCACAACATCGAGTATTGAGAGCAAAAGTTCCATTAGCTGAGCAGTTTGGCTATATAACTGCATTGAGAACTCAAAGTTCTGGCAGAGCTTTGTTTAATATGGAGTTCTCTCATTACGAAATGGTGCCTACAGAAATTAAAGAAGAGTTAGTTAATAACAGAAAGTTTATATTTTAATAATAGTAAAAGGATTATGAATCAGAAAATTAGGATCAAGCTGAAATCTTACGACCATAATTTGGTTGACAAATCAGCAGAGAAAATTCTGAAGACCGTAAAATCGACAGGTGCTATTGTAAGAGGACCAATTCCACTTCCAACACACAAACGTATTTTTACAGTTAATCGTGCTACATTCGTAAATAAAAAAGCAAGAGAACAGTTTGAGCTTAGCTCATACAAGCGTTTACTTGATATTTACAGTACGACATCGAAAACGATTGACGCTCTGATGAAATTGGAACTGCCAAGTGGCGTAGATG
>JAQVPT010000206.1 GCA_028701945.1 Bacteroidales bacterium | reverse complement strand
TATCTGCTATACTTATGCTCAAACTTGATTTTTCATTTGGTTCAATTACTTCATAAAAAGTATTAAAGCCGTCCGACTGGAATTGAGTATTTGTTCTACTATTTTTTCCTCCACTAAATTTCCATCCGCCCTCTGTAGTGCTTTTTAAATTAAACACCTTGGTGTTTACCAATTTAGTGTTCTCAAATGCAGCATCAGAAACTTTAATAAACCGCATAAACTCATCGCCATCACTTGGCGTTCCGAAGAGTTCCTTTTCATTTAACCTTTTAGATCCATCAAGCAAATAATCAACTAAAACAGATCGTAAAGCACCTTTAATTGAACTTCCTGGAACAATCGGTTTATTGCTTAATCCATTTTTGATAAATGTTTTAATATCGTTTGTTCCTGTATAATTACAATCAAATTCTTTATCAATACACTTAGAAAGATTATTTGCAAGTTTGCTTATTAATGTCTGACTATCCTTTTTAATTAAAGCGTCTGTTAAATCAGAAATATTTACAAACTGGCTCATCTTTTTCAGATTGAGTATCTTAACTTTCCCCTCGTCCTCAATAAAATCGCTACCCTTAACCCAATCTTTTTCGGCACCAGCCCCAACATGCAATGGGCTAAGGACTTCAATTTGAAGTTCATTCTTTGTATTTAATGTTCTCATTTTACACTTTATTTTATAATTACTGGAATAAAAATAGATTCTCCATTTCGCCAAATCGGATGTTTAATACCTAGGTCAGCCTTTGGTTTTAAATCTAAAATTTCCCCTTTTATTAGAATTTCAGAAATGTTTTTTTCTGCTTTAAAAACTGATGCAGGCAAAAACATATTTATGCTATTCTTTCGAATTGAATTGTGAGGGTTTGTAGTTATCCATCCACCACGTTTAGTAAAATCATAAGCAATATCATCGCTATCAAGCATTTGTTTTAATTGCTGCTCTGATTCTGGACAAAACATTGATAGATTAGTTACAAAATCACTTTTCGGCAAATCAAGTTCAATTTCATCTTTTTTGAATTCAAAAAAGCCATTCCCTACATTTCTGTCAGTACCAATGCCTTCGTCTTTCAATACATTTAAAGCTCCTTCTAATAATTTTGTTTCACCTTCTACAATAAAATACAAACCAGAATAATCTTTAAAAAAAACTCTATCCATATAAAATGGTTTTGCATCTTCAGTGTAATCTCTTGACACAGTTACTCGTGGGGAAACTTGAGAAGATATAAAATTCTCATCAATTACTGTAGAACTTACAAAATTACCTTGTATATGTCCAATTTCCTGATCGTTTTCAAAAAGCACCGTTCCAATAATTAACTTCTCAAAGTAATTGGTATCAAGCCAAGAGACTTTTTTAACTGCTTTGGCTTTGCTAAGGTCTTTTAGATCTGGTAGTTTTTGCTTTAATAATTTAGGAAAGAAATATACTGCATTAGCATCTTTATCTTTTTGATAAAATGGAAAAAGACTGCTAATAGTAAAGCCTAAATCTCCATCTGCTGGAATTTCTTTACCAAGTTTTGCCAAACACGAAGTAAGAGCTGCATACATAGCATCAGACTGAAATGTTTTTAAACTTATACTATAATCATCTCGTTCATCGCCCAAGTGCAAGGGTGTGGTAAAATGAAGTTTGTAAATTGTAAACTTAGTTTTCATTTTCAAAATATTTATCAAAATAAATATCCTCAGTTTTTAATTCAGAGAATTTAACTTGTCCATATCCACGAGAACCACTACCTCCTAAATAATCATTTTCTAAAGCGGCTATTCCTTTTTTTAGTAAATCCAAAGATTTTTTGCCATCTTCTTCGTTATCCCACACATTGATAATAAACTCTACATCAAATGTTACTCCTGCGGGGATGCGTTCAATTTGTCTAATTCCGCCCTTTTTTGTAACCCCCTTAACTCTATCAATTGTATTCTCAAATTTATTTTCAGTATAAGGCATATCTAAATTATCAGATGCATTTTTAAGTAGTTCAATTGATGTTTCATCTAAATATGAATCTCTTACAATTATTTTTGAACCTTGCGAATTGTTATTCCCTTTTGTAAATCCGAATAAATCATTAATATTATCATCTCCACATAATTCCTTACCATTAATTTGTTCAAGTAAACTTCTGATTTTGCCTTTTAAAGAACTTCCTGGAATATATGGTTGATTTTTTCGTGTGGCTATTTTTATCACCGGGGTATCTATACCTCCAATTTCAACATTATCTTTACTGCCACCTATATGAAGCCCTGTTTCAAGCCTCAATTTTGCACTGACTTTTATTTTCTTTATTAATGTTTTCATATCTATATATTTAAATTTAATTTTTACTTTCCTCAGCAGCTTTATGATAAGCTACAATTGCTTCAAATATTTTAATAAAATTTTTAAAATGTTTTTCTGTTTTAACTTTATCAATAGCATCTGTAATAACATTATAAAAATCATTTATTTTAGGGTTACTTCCTGTTGCCCTACCCACTGCGTAAGCAAGTTTAGGTTTTAATAAAATAAAATCAGTTTCATTGTATCCAATCATTTGTTGTCGTTTAACTTCACCAAAGAATTTTCTGAGTTGCGATGTTGTTAATTTCGCTCTTAAGGTTTTATGACCATCTTTATCATCTGTTCCAAGATGTTTTCCGAAATCTTCAGCAAAATCAACTGTAGTTTTTGTGATTTTATCCGTTATTTCTTTTTCAGGAATCATTTTTGTCCAATTTCCCATAATTTTAATTTTTAAGTTTATAATTTAGTTTTGATTTTTCAATTTCGTTCTTTAGCTCTTCAATACTTGGCATAAAAAGTTTATATTTTGTGGCAAATAACTGTTTACTTTCATTTAATACTGAATATTTTATTACAGTTTCATCTTTTTCTGTTGCCATAATTATTCCTATAGTCGGATTATCATCTGCACTTTTAATTTTATCCTCAAAATATCTTACATACATATCTATTTGTCCAATATCTCCATGTTGTAACTCACGAGTTTTTAAATCAATAAGGACAAAACATTTAAGCAGATAGTTATAAAACACCAAATCTACAGCATATTCTTTTGTTTCAGTTCTTATACGTTTTTGTCGTGCAACAAATGCAAATCCTTTCCCTAATTCAAGTAAAAACTCACTTAAATGATCCAAAAGAGCCTGTTCAAATTCTGATTCGAGATATGTTTTATTATTTTTTAATTGGAGAAATTCCAATACCATGGGATCTTTCAAAATATCTTCTGGAACCAAAGATTTCGTCTTTTCCTGTGCTTCTGCTTTAACCAAATTCTTATTCTGGGATGACAATAATCTTTCATAATAAAGTGAATTTACTTGCCTTTGCAAAGCACGAGTTCCCCAGTTATTTTCGTTTGCTTCGTTTAAATAAAACTTTCTAATTTCAGGATTATCAATTTTTAGCAATATTCTGTGATGTGTCCAGTTTAAATTCATCTTAATGATTTCATTTAAAGGATGCTTTTGGTCGCCAATTGAAGAAATATATTTTTCTATGTAAAATGTAGAGTTAGATTCTCCACTCGCTGCGTGGATAATCTTAGGAATCCTGTCATTCAATTCTCCACTCACTGCGTGAGGAATTGGATATTGCAGATAAAACTGTCTGAAATACCACAAGTTAGTACTTGAATATCCTGTACCAAACTCATTCGCAAGATTTTCGGACAAATACTGAATTTGCTTCTTACCATACTCAGCAGTATAATCCCCTCCTTGCTCGTCAACAACAATTCGCATTCCAACCATCCAATTTGAAATAATCTGAGCATAGTTAACTTTACTCGACACATACTTTCGAGCATCAAGTATTATAGACCGAATATCTTTTAGTAAATCGTTGTTATTCATTCTCAACATTTTTTTTATCGTCTAACTTTAATTGCAGTTCTGCCCAGCGAGCAGCAAGAGCAATTAACTCAAGTGTTTTATCATTATACATATCTGGCTGGAGTGTTTTACAAAAATCTTTTACGACATCATCTTTATTCTCCATAAATCGTTTTAAATAATAGGCTGCATTCCAGTGGTAGCTTAAATCGGGAACAAAATCTGTTTTCCCTTTGTTTTTTTTATTATCAGCTTGAATTTCGGCAAATATCATAATTCTATGCAAAATCCCCTTTGACATCCCAGAGTTTTTTATTAAATTAACAAACTCATCTTTTTTTGATTTAACAACAGCAAATTCTTTATTCCATGAAATAGTATTTCCAAGAAAACTTATTGCGTTTTTATTCCCCAATTCTGCAGATTCAAACATTTTTGCTAAATGCTCAGCCTGACCAGCCAATTCAGCAGCTTTTGCAATTGGAAATTTATTATTTACTATCGTAATTCCAGCAGAAATACTTAAATCATCTCGTCCAACAAATCTTTTAAATTCAGAACGAATATCTTCAGCAAAAGAAATTAACGAATCCCATCGTCCAACAGCAAAAACATCATCACCACCAGAATAAAGTATATTTATGTTATCGCTATATTTTTCTCTTATTGTATTTAAATATCCACTAAAAAACCAATCTAAATTTGACGATAAGGTCGCATAAGCCGAAAAACTTTTGTCGGTTTCAGCTATTCCATTAATGAAAATTTCTCCTAAGCCATCAACATCCATTCTTAAAATTCCCAAATAAGTTTCATCATTTGTATGTTTGGTTAAATCTTCAAACGTTTTATTAGATCCATCTGTATTTTGAGCTTGTTTGTTACCACCATAAAATTGGAAACCGTAACTCACTTGCTTACCTTTAAAAGGTGCTGCCAAAAAACTCGTATCATTAATACGTTTTACTCTACTTACATCAGCCGATGTTATTTTTCTAAAATCTGCATCATTTTTGGTAAGTTCTATTTGATCAAATAGATAATTGGCAACACCAAACAATGAAGTATTGTGTTTTAGCTGGTTCGATAAATAATTTGAGTTTTGCTCATCACCTTTAAATGTGATTAAATAATCAACATCCTTTAAGGTATTACCGAGTTTTTCTTGCTCTTTTGCACTTTTACTAATATACTTAACATTATTTTTGTCACTTTTATCATGAATTTCAAGATTTGGTGATTCCTCACCTGTTATGCAACAAATATTTACCTTTCCTCCAGTGTTTTGGACATCAAAAAAACGATTATAATCATTAAGTAACAAAGACTTAAATTTCTGATTTTTCTTTTCAGTTAGCTTATTTGCCAATGCTTTCCATAATGCTCCTAAATCTTTTTTCTTTTCTGGAACTCCTTCAAAATCAATTTCCCTTTCTTTAGTCCGGTATGCAAAAGGAATATAATCCAAGTTAAAAACGAGCTTCCCTTTATGTTCTTTCCAAAGCTCTTTTTCTATCTCATTATTTATTTCTGCAACTGCATTTTTCACGTCTGCCGTATTGGGGAGTAGCATATAAAATTTGCCACCTGATGAATAAACAACATGTCCAATACTTGCTTTAATTTTCTCATGAGAAATTATTCTCTGTACAATCGAATCAATTAATAATTGTAGATAAAAAGAACGTCCTTTAAGACTGGTTGCAGCTTTACGTGAAGCAATATTGTAAATAAATTTCTGAATTCCTGAAATATCTCCACCTAAAAGTATCACAGGATATTTTTTGTCATTTAGAGTTAATCTATTATCAGAATTATTCCAATTAAAATCTGTATTATTCTCTTTATAATATGTGTAAATACAATCTGCAAAAGCAGCGGTGGTTTTAAGATGGTCGAATAAACTAACATTAGCCATATCCATAGTATTAGATGGTATGCACCATGTATGTTTTTTTAGAAGGTAGATTAAACTTTCAGTAAAACCATTAATTGAATCGCTTGGCAAGTTTTTAAATTCACTCATAAAATTATCCCATAAAATCTTATATTTCTTTTGCGAAACGCCATCTTCTTTAACATTAATTTCTTTAGGGAAACATTCTTTTGAAATATCAATCGGTTTCAAAGGGAAAGCAAGTTTTTTATCATTTTGCATACCTCTTATCTTTATAGAATTAAAGATTGAATAAAGTGGAATATCTTTATATCGTGTTTTGCCCCAACTTATCTTTGAATCTTTAGTATCTGTTTCATCTTTTTCCAATGTACTTTCACTTCTTCTGTCAATTCCAGCACTCCACCAATCCGCCATTGTAATAATACTTTGTAAAATACTCTTTGGTCGATGATGATTACAAGCCAAATTTGCAATATTATCCTCGTTTGAGACCTCAAAAACATTTTCACTAATTTCTGGAATTCTTTTAAGAATAGTTTTTGTTATTTCAAAGAACTCGTTAGTCCAAACAACATGTTGATAACCAAATCTTCCTTTATCATTTAAAGGGCATATATCTTCTGCCATCCTCTTTGAATAACCTGAAAGGCTATTATACTTGTCGGAAAAGCCATCATCAGATCTCTGGTAAAACTTTCCTATATCATGCAGTAAAGCTGCAAGAAAAATCTTTTCACGTAAATTATTATTCTCCATTGCTAAGATTATTATTTCGTTTTTCTTCAACTACTCCAAACCCAATACTCACGCCTTTGCCTAATCCTAAATAATTTGGTAAAAACACATTGGTTTTAAATTCTGCATCAATTGCATGCATTTTTATTCCTTTAAAATC
>JAQVPT010000205.1 GCA_028701945.1 Bacteroidales bacterium | reverse complement strand
ATAGCTTTTAGAATATCTTTTCGATAACAATAAAGCCCAATATGTTTGTAAAACAAGTGCTTTGAAACCCATTTGGTATCTTTATGCCCTCGAAGATAAGGTATGGGAGATCTAGAAAAGTAAATCGCCTCTTTATTCTTTGAAATTACAACTTTTGGCTTATGCGGATTAAAAATATCGTCTTTATTATTTATTGGTTTTACGAGTGTGGCGATTTGAGTTCTTTTTAATTTAAAACACAATTTTATCTCCTTAAGTTGTTCTGTTTTAATAAACGGCTCATCTCCCTGTATATTAATAATAATATCGTAAGTTTTATTTTCAAGTATCTCGATTTTATCAATAGCCTCGGCGCATCGGTCGGTTCCGCTTTTGTGCTTTTTTTTAGTCATAACTGCCTTGCCACCAAACCTTTGAACCTCCATTAAAATCCTTTCGTCATCGGTAGCTACATATACCTCTGCGAATACTTTTTTAGCCTGAATATAAACATTATGGACCATCGTTTTGCCATTAATGTTAACAAGTGGTTTACCTGGAAACCTTGTAGAACTGTATCGTGCAGGTATTATAGCAATAAATTCCATAAATTAAATTAAAATTCGGGTTAAAAATAAGCATTTTTAACATCAATAATAAGATTTTATACAAATAATACACTTATTTTGCACTTATGAATAAATCTCTTACCAACAATATTAAAAAAATAAGTCCACGCAGAGTTATTTTGCCAGTACTCTTAGGATTGGGGATTGTTGGTTGGTTTATATACAGAGATTTTCATAGAATTGAATTTACTTCTTTTATCTTTTCATATTACTCTATTTTATTTATTGGCTTAGCAGTGATATTGATGGTCTTGAGAGATTTTGGATACATACTACGTTTAAGAATATTATCGTCGAAGGAACTAAGCTGGCGCAAATGTTTAAAAATAATATTACTGTGGGAATTTGGCTCGGCAATTACCCCTTCAGTTGTTGGAGGCACTGCTGTTGCAACCATATTTATTTGGAAAGAAGGTCTTCCCTTAGGCAAAAGCACATCAATAGTTATTGCAACTTCTTTTCTCGATGAATTATATTTTACCTTAATGTTCCCTTTAGCCTTTATATTTTTTACTAAAACAGAGCTTTTTAATGTCATTGGTTCATCAGTAGCTGCAAATCAATTATTAGTTTTTGCCTTAATAGGATATAGTCTAAAATTGCTTTGGACAATTTTATTAGGATATTCAATTTTTATTAATCCAAAACTTTTCGCCTCTCTTATAACAGGAATTTTTAAACTTAAATTTCTAAAAAAATGGAATGCAGCAGCAAAAGATATGGCTATAAATTTTGAAATATCTAACCGAGAATTTAAAACTAAAAACTTTAATTTTTGGTTAAAAGCCTTTTTTACAAGTTTTATTTCATGGACCTCAAGATATTGGGTGCTAAATTTCTTGCTGATAGCCCTATATTACTCGTTAAAGTATGAAGTATATGCACAATTTTTAAGCCTACATGACCATTTCTTGATTTTTGCCAAACAATTAATTATGTGGATAATGATGTTGGTCATGCCTACACCAGGAGGTAGCGGATTTGTTGAGACAATATTTAATTCTTACATGGCGGAGTTTGTACCCATTACAGGTTTTGTTGTTATTATGGCACTTATCTGGAGAATGGTTACTTATTATCCATACTTATTTATTGGAGTATTTCTAGCTCCAGCATGGGTTAATAAAAATTTTAGTAAAATTAAACTCAAAAAAAGAACCTCAAAAAAATAAACTTTTATACTTTTGTAAAAACAATAAATATTATGAAAACGATTGGATTTGCTTGCGACCATGCTGGATTTGTTCTCAAAAATAAACTTATCGAGTTCGTAAAAACACTCGGTTATCAAACTAAAGACTTCGGAACTTGGTCGCTCGAAAGTTGTGATTATCCAGATTTTGCACACCCTCTCGCAATAGACGTAGAAAATAAAGATTGCTATTTTGGCATCTCTATTTGCGGAAGTGGTAACGGAATAAACATGACGGTTAACAAACATCAAGGCATAAGATCGGCTTTATGCTGGAATAAAGAAATATCGGAACTTGCTCGACTGCATAACAATGCAAATATATGTGCTCTACCAGCAAGGTTTATATCCGAAGATACAGCAAACGAAATTGTCAAGATATTTTTAAATACCAATTTTGAAGGAGGGAGACATACTAAAAGGATAAATAAAATACCAATTAAATAGTACTCTCAACAATGAAATATCGCTAATAAACCATTAAGTTACATCCTCGAATATCAGCATTATCAAAACGACCGCTTATGCTAAACGCACCGTCTTTGTACACTTTACCCAAATCAGAAGTGGCAAGAAAACAACATGAATTTATATTTGCAAGATCAATTATGTTTATAGCTCCTGTGCCATCCATTTTAACAGATAATGGGTCGTTATATTCTCTTATGTACGTTCGCATTTGAGGTGGAGATCGAAACAAACCTCCGTTTTTTGAATAAGCTTGTGAAAGTAATTCTGTCATGCCATATTCTGAGTGTATATCCTCAGTCGAAAATGATTTAGCTAATATTTTATGCAATTCATCTTTGGTTAATTCGTGTCGCCTACCTTTCATTCCACCGGTTTCCATTACAATGCCGTGCTGTATTTTAGGAGAGAATTTTTCTGCAAGATCAAGTAAAGCATAACTAACGCCGATTAATATATATTTTGAACACGATTTTTCTAGCTGGGTGATATGTTCGTTAAGCTCATCATAGTTATTCAGGTAAAATCCACTTATACTGTTTTCTGAAAGTTCACAGAGCTTTGACACCATGTAAACAAGACTAGAACCAGTTCTTTCGAGATAAGACGGAAGTAGTCCAAGAATTGCGTACTCAGATGGGGCACCATAAAAAGATGTAAAATTATTTATAAAAGATTGCTCATAAAGTTTTGTGTCTGTAACAAAATGCTTTGATGTTACACTTTTAGTAGTTCCGCTTGACTCAAATATAATTTGAACATTGCCTAATCCACTGATTAGTTTGTGAGTTTTAAATAAATCTATTGGTATAAATGGTATCTTAGTAGGATGGTCAATATCTGAAAAATTAACATTTAATAAATCACAAAATTCTCTATATGTTTTATTATTTTGATACTGATAATTAAATGCCAAAATAGACATTTCACAAAACTCATCATCGTTGCGAATCTTGAATATGCGGCCTGTGTATTTTTCAACATCCAAATTTTTCATACTACAAAAATAAAAAAAAAGGAGGTATAAGAACTATACCTCCGTGGAATATATTCCTTTTAAGACTTATTTTTTCTTAAAAACTATATATTCATTTTCGAAATTCAAAAAGTACTCCCCTTTTTTAAGATCCGAAACATTTACAATATCGCCCGATCCTCGTATTAACTCTTCGCCATATTCATTTATTACAGCGTAATATGTAATGGCTGAAAAACTTATCTCATTCTTAACCTTATTTAATGGACATGTAACTAATACAGGATTTTTGTCAATGTTAATAACTATTGTGTCTGAATAAAACTTTCTATTAAGATGATCAATTTGATATATTCTAAACATGTTTTCACCATTGTATGGATAAACCTTCTGCGAATAAGTTCTATCTTCAGGACCACCTTCACCAGGTATTGTTCCTCTCACACTCCATTTGTCCCAACGAAATTCCTCAACATAAAATGTTAATTTACCTGATTCATTTTGAGTAGTAAAATTTAAAATATCATTATATCCTATCTCATAATTATTTACACTGTAAGTACTTAAAGGCTTTAATACCTCTGGATTAACTAATTTTGGGGTACAGTTTTCGTGATGCTTTATCACAACTTCGTATTCCTGACCAAATTGTAAACCAGCGAAATCAAGACTTATCCTAAAAGCACTAGAATTTATTGCATCATCAAATTCAATCTTATTTACCAAGACCTCATAAGCACAATACTCCTCACCCATATCTAACATAGGATTAATAATGTAAAGATCTTTACCTTGATAAATCCCTTTTAATGACATTTCGTCTGCCTTGATGCCTGTACTAACAAATAACATCAAAATTACGCCAATTATTAAAGTATTGATTCTCATTGAATTACAGATTTTATTAACAAATTTATTAACAAATTTAATCTGATTTATTGCTTTTTCCAAATTTTTTTGAAGTTTTTTTTCAATTATTTTTATAACCATAAAGAACTAAAGCCCTAAGCCCTTGAATAACAGTCAAATAGACTTATCAATATTGCTTTGTTTGTAATAATAGAAAAAAAGACAATAAATTTCAGTTTCTAATAGTTATTTTTGTGTTATACTCATAATTAATTTAAGAATTATTTACATTATGAATCAAAAAATTTTATTCTTTATTTCGTTGATTTTTGCTACTGGAATACTTTTTTCACAAGAGTATATTCAAGACACATTATTTTATAAAAACGGACAAATAAGCGAAACAGGCACTTTGCAGTTAGGCCAAAAATTAGGGACTTGGACATACTTTAGCCCTAACGGAAAAAAAATGGCGCAAATTGACCACTATAAAGACATGTTGCATGGTGATAATATTGTATATTATCCAAATGGGGGAATAAAAGAAAAATATTATTATTGGGCTAATGAGCGACACGGCGAGTTTTTTGAATATTTTGAAAACGGGAAAGTAAAACTAAATGGATTTTATCATAGTAATTTCAAAGACTCAGTCTGGAATATCTTTTACGAAAATGGTAAACTACAATCAGAAGTAATTTATAAAAAAGGTCAAATTGCAATGATAAAATCTTTTTATAATCTAAAAGGTGAGCGTACTATTGTTGACGGTAATGGACAGATGATTAGTTATTATGACAATCTGAATAAAATGTCCGAAGGAAAATTAATTGATGGGCTTGAAAGTGGAAAGTGGACTTATTATCACGAAAACGGAAAGAAAAAATCAGAAGGAGAATTTGTTGCAGGAAGTAGAAAAGGGAAATGGTACGAATGGTACGATAATGAAAATATAAAAAGTGAAATATCCTACGAAAGCGGAATGAATATTTATTGGTCTATTGCTGGAAATAAAGAAATGGAAGGAAAAATTGTTGATGAAAAAAGACAAGGAGAATGGAAGTATTGGTATCCTTCTGGGCAAATTCGCAGTATAAATAATTATAAAGATGATTTAAGACATGGATTGCAAATCAAATATTACGAAAATTCACAAAAACAATCAGAACTAAATTTTGTAAACGGATTAATGGAGGGAGAAGCTCATTTTTGGTTTGATGATGGTAAAAAAGATATTGATGGTAATTTTAAAAATGATATTCAAGACGGACTTTGGACTTATTGGCGAACAGACGGGACAAAAGGCAATGAAGGAAATTATATTAAAGGGAAAATGGACGGACGCTGGACATTCTGGTACTCGAATGGAAAAGTCTGGAAAGATGTAGATTATAACGCTGGCAAAAAAGATGGACTTTGGAATGTGTTTTTCGAAAATGGAAGACAATTTAGACAAGGCCAATTTGAGAATGATACCGAAGTAGGCGAATGGAAAGAATGGTATGAAAATGGAACTCTTGCCATGCAAGGGAATTATGAATTTGGAGTGATGATTGGAAAATGGCAAACTTGGCACGAGAATGGCGACAAAAAATCTCTGATAGAATATACTGACGGACTAATTTCAGGCAAAAATTACTTCTGGTTCCCTAACGGTAAAAAACAGTTGGAAGAATCCTATAAACTGATTGAAGTCAAATCAGAAGATGATTTTAGCATCAAAAATAAAACAACTTCGGTATTAAATGGAATCTATAATACCTTTAATATTAGAGGAGTCCAAATTATTGCAGGAAATTACAACGAAGGACTTAGAGACGGAAAATGGGTTTATCGTAATAATAACGGCAATATCATTAAAATCGAGAACTACAAACTCGACAAACCCGATGGTAAATGGCAAACATTTTACGATTTTGGTGGAAAAGAATCCGAAGTAAATTATAAAAATGGAATGAAAGAAGGTAAGTCAACTTACTGGAATCAAAAAGGAGAGCTAATATATCAGGCATTATTTCATGGTAATAGAAAAACAGACGTGTTGATTGATATTGAAAACAAATTGCCTAGCAAACAAAGATAAAAAGCTCTTTCTAATTCTGTAATCGATGAGCGAAAAAAAAGGAAGTAAGGAATAGTAGGTAGTAGGCAGAAAGCAATAAATTTAAATACAGTGTTTTAATCGTAAATGACTGTTTCAGAAATGAGAGTAACGCAAAAACAAAGCGATTCACGAATACCCATAATATTTTAAATATTTATTAGTAATTTGGCGTTTCTTGCAAAGACTAATTTAGATATTATTTTTAAAACTATGTAGAGTATGAAACTCGATACAAAATTCTCACTTGGTAGCATAGCTACTTTTCGGCTTGACAACTTTCCGGATAAACCAACAATTGTTTTTTTACACGACTCATTTGGCTGTATAGAACTTTGGAAAAATTTCCCTCAAAAATTAGGCGAATTGACAAAATGCAATATTATAGTTTATGACCGTTTAGGTTATGGGCAATCAATGCCGTTCTCAGAAGTACAACGAACGAATAAATACATAGAAAAAGAG
>JAQVPT010000204.1 GCA_028701945.1 Bacteroidales bacterium | reverse complement strand
CTTTTGACCTAACGTAAATAAAAGGTTTATCCATTGCCTCGGCAACTAATACTCCCTGTGCTATTGCTCCTGTAGCAACGCCAGCAACCACATCAAAGTCAGTAAAATTATTGTTTATCTTATCCACAAACGCATCTTTAATAAAAGTACGCACTTGTGGATAAGACAGAGTTTTACGATTATCACAATAAATAGGAGAAAACCATCCCGAAGCCCATGTGAAATGATTTGCAGGCTCTAATTTAATTGCTTTAATTTGTAAAAGTTTTTCAGCTATTTGTTTTGCAATTTGTTCCATTCAATTATGATTAAGATATTTTACAATAAAAAGATTATTTTATTATCAGAAAAAATTTCTGATGACAAGTTCACAACAAAAATAATGTTTTCGGATAAAGAAACCCTACAAAACGCACTAAATATTTTTTTAAATACTAACATTCTATCATCAATAAATATTTATGGAATAACTAGTGATGCTTATAAACAATTTTTTGCTGACCATTTTATCTTTATACAAGCTGCTGGTGGAATCGTTCGCAATTTAAAGTCTGAGCTTTTGCTAATCAAACGTTTAGGTTTTATTGATCTTCCAAAAGGAAAGTTAGAAGTCGGAGAATCTTCTAAATCGGCTGCTGTTAGGGAAGTTTGCGAAGAATGCGGAATAAAATCTGCGGATATAATTCTGCATGATTTATTTGCAAAAACATATCATATTTATCCCTATAAAAACAGTTTTGCCTTAAAAGAGACATTGTGGTTTAACATGGACTTTACAGGAGATTACGAGTTAAATCCGCAAATAGAAGAAAATATCACCGAAGTTATAATGGTAAATCAATCACAATTAAGTACTTATTTAAAAGATACGTATCCAGCAATAAAGGAAATTTTAGAAGATTAATTTTAGCGACTTATAAGTTGGAAGTTTTACAAAAGAATGCGACAAGTTTTTAAAGTCGTATAAACATAAAGGTCAGTGCTAAAGCCCACTAATTATTATTAATCCACCCCGAACTGAAGAGACTGTGTGAAAACAAAAATCAAATATAGTTGCATTGTTTTTCTTTTCGTTATTAAAATTTCAGAATCGCATATCTGATTTCTTTTTTTTATTTATGAATAGAAAGAAAGAATTATGACCTTTCCCAGCAATGCTTTTCCGCTGTTTTAAATTCTTCTAGGTACTCGTCTAATTTTTCATTTGTTTTTTCTAAGCTCTTTTTAATATTTTTTATGAGAGCATATCCTTTGCTGCATAAGCCTTAAATTTACTGCCATCTATCGCAACTTCTTTTCCGTCAATATAGCTTTCGGCTTTTAAAAATCTTCTAAATTCAATGCTTACAAACCGTATTTGTTCTTTGTTGTTTTTTCGGTATTCATTTATTGTCCAATGATCAGGATCAAGGCTACCTAGCAACCACATAAGCTCAAGATTCCTATTAGGTTTCAGTTTCCAAACGGCGATTACTTGCAATCCTGTTTAAATTTCCAATAAAAATAATTTCAATATCATTGCAAGTGAATAAGATTTTTATCCTGTATCTGACTCTCCTTTCTAAATAAATTCGTCAGGATTTGACAGTAATATTTTTTAAACTATCAAATCAATTAAACAAACAGGATTATTTGTAGTTACCCAGTTTTCGACTTCAGGGAAAAGTTTAATTTCGGCTCTATTTGTTCCTTGAATATCGTGCATAATTTTACGGTTAAAAATGTCCTGCCTATATGTTAACTGTTTCTAAGTTAGCTTTTTATACTCACACTGCCAAATGATTTCTTACTTGTTTTTTGCTTTTTTACAAACAATTTTGTTAATAATTTTAGATGTTTCTTAGCGTATGTTAAAGAATGTTTCCATATATTTGGTTTTTGTTTGCACACAGTCTCTAAAGGTCAGGGTGAATAATAAATAGAAAGTAGTGTGGAGAATAAAAATGAAATAAAAAAACAGAGTAAAAATAAAATAAACATTAAATCTGTCCTTTAGTAATAATGGATTGATTAGAATAAAACTAAAAAAGAAATATATAGAAGAGGTGTTTAGGACATTGGTTTTTATGGATAAAGTCAATGTTTCAAATTTATAAAAATAATAATTATGCAAAAGATTACAAATAAGGTAATTTGGATAACTGGTGCATCTTCTGGTATTGGGGAGGCATGTGCTTATTTGTTTGCTAAAAAAGGAGCACGTTTAATCCTAACAGCCTTAGAAGAAGATAAACTGCTGGTTGTTAAATCGAAGTGTATCGAACTTGGTGGAAATTGTGAAATTCTGCCTTACGATCTTTCTGATATTGAGGGTATTGATAAACTTGTAGAGAATGCTCTTTCGTTTTATGGACGAGTGGATATTCTTTATAATAATGCAGGAATAAGTCAACGGGCAAAAGCTGGAGAAACACTTTTTAAAGTTGACCAAAAAATAATGGATGTTAATTTCTTTGCTCCGGTAAAAATCACAAAGCTGTTATTGCCTAAAATGATTGAACAAGGTGGAGCGACTATTGCCGTAACAACTAGTATATCTGGGCGTTTTGGGTTTCCGTTAAGGTCAGCATATTGCTCTTCAAAACATGCACTTTATGGTTTTTTTGAAACACTACATGCCGAATATTATGATCAAAATATTCGAGTAGTTATTGTCTGCCCGGGAAGAGTGCAAACAAATATCTCTTTTTATGCTTTAGAAAAAGATGGAAAACAGCATTCGAAGATTGACGCAGGGCAAGCTGGAGGTGTAACGACTGAATATGCAGCAAAAAAAATTGTTAAAGCAATAATAAAACAAAAACCTGAAGTGCTAGTTGGTAGTAAAGAACTTTTAATGATTTATATTAAAAGATTTTGCCCAAGATTGTCAAGAAAATTAGTAAGAAAGATAAAACCAACGTAAAATGAAAAATTTTGTAATTAGTGGAATACAACAAGTCGGAATAGGAGTAGAAGATTTCTCGGAGGCGTGGAAATATTACATCGATGTTTTTAATATGGATGTAAGAATACTCGAAGATGATACTGTTGCCGAGCGAATGTTACCTTATACTGGTAATAAAGCACAAAAACGCCATGCTTGCATTGCTATAAATATGCAGGGTGGAGGAGGATTTGAGGTTTGGCAATATTCAGACCGAAAGCCTAAAAAAATAGATTTTGATATTCACTTGGGGGATTATGGAATATTTGCTACAAAAATAAAGAGTAGAAATGTTAATCTCACTTATGAACTTTTTAAGGTGAATCCAAATATCACTATCCTGGGCGAATTAAATAAATCAATTGATAAGTGCCATACATTCTTTATTAAGGATCCTTTTGGAAATGTTTTCCAAATCGTTCATGATAAATATGTTTTGCGCGACGAAAAACGTTCTACTGGTGGACCTGTTGGTGCTATTATCGGAGTAAGTGATATCGAAAAATCATTGACAGTTTACAGAGATATTCTTGGATATGATGAGGTCATTGCCGATAAAACAGGAGTTTTTGATGACTTCAAGGCTTTAAACTCAGGCAATCAAAAGTTTAGAATAGTTTTGCTTACGCATTCCGAACCTCGAAAAGGTAGCTTTAGTAAGCTGTTTGGGAAATCCTATATTGAGTTGGTTCAAGCTTTGGAAAGGGAACCACGTAAAATTTATGAAGGACGCTTTTGGGGTGATCCTGGTTTTATTCAGATTTGTTTCGACGTTAGAAATATGGATGCTTTGCGTTCGCATTGCGAGAGTTGTGGACATCCATTTACTGTTGATAGTGCAATTAAAGATGACACTGCAAGCTCATTTGATATGGGTGATGCCGCAGGACGTTTTACATATATCGAGGATCCAGATGGGACATTGATAGAATTTGTGGAAACTCATAAAATTCCATTGTTAAAAGCATTAGGATTAAATTTGAATCTCCTTAAACGAGATCCTGAAAAATCGCTTCCTCTTTGGATGCTTAAAGCTTTGCGGTTTAGCCGTGTGAAAAGTCAAGACGTGTAATGTGTTTTTTGTAGATATGATTGTAATCTTGTTAAAAGAGATGCTAAATGCTATTTGTTAAGGAATATACAATTGGATTGCCAGCTCTAATTGCTATTTTGAAATCATCTATCTGAAAATATTTTTTACCTTTGTTCCATACATATATTTTAATTATTATGTTGTCATAATTAAGATTTATATCTGATAGTTTGAGACTTAAATGGATATTTGTGTGATTATTTTCGGTTTTAGTTGCTTTAAAATCAGCAAAGTCGGATGCGGTATAGTATATGTTTTTTTCATTTGAGTCAAACGACGCTATTAGAAAAACATCGTTAAAACTTTCTTCTGAGACTGCTTTTAATGAAATATCAATAAAGTCATACTTTGAAATATTTAGCTCATCAAAATTAATGGAGTAGGAGGGAGACCACTCCATATAATCTTTGATTGAATATAAACTATTATTTTGATTGTCTGTGATAATGTGATTAGCATCAATGCCGTCCCAATTTGGAGCCTTGATATCTGAAAAATCTATTTCAGTAATAATATCTAGTTGCATATTCCCATTTTTGCTGAAAAGATATGTTGTTCCTGCAAAATAATTGTTCTTCATCTCAATTTTTGAAAAGCTATCCATTATTAATGGAACTGTTATTGGATCGATATGTGAGGTACAACCAAGATACAGGTAATCGTTGTTTTTTGTTAAACCTGATATTAATTTAACAAGCTCAGATCTTGATGATTCTTTATCAATGAATATAAAATCCTTGTCTATATTTAAATGTTTAAGATAATAGTTTGTGATTTTTTGGTTTGATTCAATTATGCCAGGACTATCTGGATGTAAATCTTTGAATTCGACATAATCGGTTATTATTTTCTTATAGGATGATTCGTAAAATATTTCATAATGATTTCTTCCGTAAATTAGTGTGATGATATTAACCGATAGAATGCAAAAAACGATTATCAAATTGGTATATTTATTCATGTTTTTTAGATGTCCAAAAAATATAAAGAACAAAAACGGAAAACTGAAAATTAAAACTGAATATTGCAGAACAGCATTACCATAAACGGAATAGAAATATCCAATAAGCATTGGTAATAAAAACCAAGTTAAAAATATTATGAGTTTTTTGAAACTAAATGTTTTTTTCTCATATAAAGCTATTCCTAAAACAATTAAGGCTATTATTAATCCTAAGGAAAAGTATGAGAAATGAAAAATATACGCCAAATAATTACCGAAGAAACTTGAATCGGGTTTACTCAGCCAGCCTTCAACGCCTCCCATTCTCAGGTGTGCAATGAAAATATTTATGTGAGGAATGTATAAGACGGCTATGCAGATATTTGCAATTAAATATTTGAGTAAAAGTTTCTTTTCAATTACAAAAAAGCCTGTAATTGCTACAATCACTGCGAATAGAAAACTAAAATAGTGGTTGTATGTAGATAGTGATGCAAATATTACATAAAGTATAAGATTTCGGATGAGGTTTCCTTCGTTTTTTACGATTAGAGACCAAAACCAAACCATTGCTAATATTAGAAAAATTCCACTTCCATAGGGTCTGGCAATTTGACTATACATAACAGAATATTGTAAACTTGCTAAAAAAGCAGCCGAAATTAATCCTACTGTTTCGTTGTACCAGAGTTTACCAATTTTATAAATCATAAAAACCGCTAATATCCCTGATATCATGAATGGGAGTTTTACAACCCATTCTGCTTCGCCAAAACATTTTGTCCAGTAGTAAAGAAAAACCTGCACTCCTGCTGGATGTCCGTCAACTTTAACACCATATGCGATTAAATCGCCAAAATCGCTAAAATAAGTACGAAATAGAGCACTAAATTCGTCATGAGTAAAAGGAATTTCAGTAAAATTATAAAAGCGTAGAGCAGTAGCAACAACTAATATTAATATAAGTGTTATTTCGTTCGAGAGATGAAAATATTTTCTAACTATTCTTGACATTTATCTAAAAATAATTCTGCTATAAGGTTCGTGCAAATTTATAAAAATATATAGACAAGCGGAAAATAAATTAGTTGCGAAAAGCAAAATATGTGGAATTTGTGCATAAAAAAACCTGTGAGCTTGTACTCACAGGTTTGATATAATGTTAAGTTAGATAAAACTTTATATTTTTTTAAAGTTTCTAATTTTTATGTTTTATTATTCAACAATAATTTTAACAACAGCAGTTTCGTTGGCTTTAGCGAGTTGAACAAAATAAACTCCAGCATTTAAACTGCTTACATCTATTGTTTCAATTTCATTAGCAACTGAGATTTCTTTAACAATCTGTCCAACTAAATTAGTTATTGTGATTGTTTGAGCGTTGTCGGTAACTATGTTGATAGTTTCGCTTGCAGGGTTTGGATATATACTTACTGCATTTGCAAATTCACTTTCGATGTTGTTTACAATTGTGATATCTGATTCTCTTCTGTATTGAATAGAGAATTTACTGTATGAATATGCCATAACACCAGTGATATTATAAACAGTATTGAGAATAGGTGTAAAACTAAAAGCACCATTATCTTTCGCTAACAGAGGTCCTGATCCATCATTTACCCACCATTCGCCATACTGATTTTTCGTAGTATCGCAAGTAGCGTTAGTAACTTTTACCAAAACTGATTCGTATTGCTCGGT
>JAQVPT010000203.1 GCA_028701945.1 Bacteroidales bacterium | reverse complement strand
GCAAGCTATTAACTAAATTTTGCGTATCGAAAAACAACAAAATATTTTCGTCAATTCTGCATACTTTATTATTTGGCAAGCCCCCCTAAGATAAAAAAAACTGCCTGTTTTTAAGCAGGCAGTTAAGGTTTCTTTTGTTTTATTTTTTACAATCTTATCAATTTAATGGTTTGTAAGGACTCTTGATCAGATTTAATGTTGAGGAAGTAAACTCCCGAAGCAAGTTCGCTGATATCAACTTCTGTTTTATCTGAAGTAATGTTACAAGCTTTTGCAATTTTTCCGTCAATTGTTAATATGTTTAAGGTCTTTGCTTTTGTATCATTATAATTAAGCTCAACTGTAATCAAATTATCAGCAGGATTTGGAAAAACACTAATGTCTGATTTGATGTTACTCGCAATGTCTGTTGAGTGTTGGAATGTTGCTGTAATTGCTTTATTACTTGTTATGTTTGTAAACTCATAATCTGAAACAACACCAACGCTTAATCCATTAACCATAACATCTAAAATAGTGTAATTGGCATTTGGAGTGATTGTAAAGTTTTGATTAGTTCCACAGTCAATTTCTATATTACCTTGAGGAGTTATGTTTCCGCCAGTTCCAGCATTAGCAGTAATTGTGTAGCTAAGCAGACTAAATGTTGCTTCAATTGTCATATTCCCCGAAATATTATTGATAGAATAACCCGAACCTGTAATTGGTAAAGGATTTCCGTTAAGTGTAATACTTTCTACTTGGTAACAAGTTTCGGCATCAACAGTAAAAGTGAGAGTTTCTCCACAACCAATTTGTGTTCCGGCACCATTAATCGCTCCGCCTGTTCCTGCATTAGTTGTAATTGCGTACATGATTTGATTAAATGTTGCAGTTATGATAATTTCTTCTGTAATATTTGTTATTGTATAGCTACCACCTATAAGAGTAACTGGAATATCATTAACTGTAACGGTTCCTATTTGGTAACAAACATCTGGTGTAACAGTAAATGAAACATCATCACCACATTCAGCTAAAATAGCAGAAGCTGAAATGTTACCTCCTGTTCCAGCATTAGTTGTAATTGTAAAGTTGTCCGCAACTTCATAAGTCGTATTAATAGTAATGTTTTCAGTTACATTATTAATAGTATATGAGTTATTCGTTACAGTAATAGGAGTTCCATTGATCTCAGCACTTGTTAATTCATTGCAAGCATCAGGAACAAAAGTAATGGTGAGATTATCCCCGCAATTAACACTGCTTGCGACATTAATACTGCCTCCAGCACCAGAATTTGCAGTTACAGTGTAGTTAATAATATCGAATAAAGCATTGATTGTAATGTTTTCGTCAACATTGTTAATAGTATAACTGTTTCCGCTTAAAGTAACAGGATTCCCGTTTACAGTAACTGTTGCAATTTCATAACATGCATCAGCATCGACAGTAAAA
This sequence comes from Bacteroidales bacterium, assembly GCA_028701945.1. Lineage (GTDB taxonomy): Bacteria > Bacteroidota > Bacteroidia > Bacteroidales > ML635J-15 > Bact-19. The sequence continues at coordinate 5,249 of JAQVPT010000203.1, read as the reverse complement.
GTAAGGTTATCATCACAATTAACAGTAGAGTTCACTGTAATCGAACCTCCAGTTGCCGCATTTGTTGTAACATTATATTCTATTTCTGTAAAGTTTGCAGCTATAATAATGTTTTCTGTAATATTGTTAATTGTATAAGAATTGCCACTAAGAGTTACAGGTGTTCCATTCACTGATACTGTTTCAATTTCGTAGCAAGTGTTTGCACTAACAGTAAAAGTAAGATTATCGCCACAGCTAACACTACTTGCAACTGTAATATTACCACCTGTGCCTGCATTTGCAGTAACCGAATAAGATATTTGACTAAAACTTGCAGAGATTGTATGGTTTGCAGTTACATTACTAAATGTATAAGTAGAAATCGCACCAACGCTAACACTATTTACAAGAACATCTGCAACTTCGTAGCAGTTTGCTGGTGTAATCGTGTATGTTTTATTTGTACCTTCGTTTACAGTTGTAGTTCCAGTTGGTGAGATAGAACCGTTTGAACCTGCAGTCGCTACAATTTCATAAGTTACTGCGGCCGCCCCAATTGTTTCACAAATTTTTGGTGAGATACAGTTGTCAGCATAAGTGGCTTCGACGCAATATTCATGATAATCTTCATCCGCTTCAATATTTGTAAATGTTGTTAAATTAGTATTTGTTAAGAAAACGCCATCGCAATAAATATTATAACCAGTTAAAGCAGCGCTAGGCATTGTTCCGTCCCCAATATAAATATCATCAACACAGAAATAATACTGGTCGTTTGAGTTGCAATTTATTGCTACATATTTAGCATTTGCTGGAACATTGTATGAGTATTCTGTCCATGTAAAAGGTGCAGACGCTACTGTTTGAAGAACATTGGTAAATGCAGCTTGGGTGTTCGTTGTTGTTGAGTACTTCACAACAAAACTTTCGGGATAAGCAGATTTGTGTCCACTGCGAGCTTGAAAAGTAAATTCAAACGGAGAGGAAAAGTTAAGTTCTGGACTTATTATCCAATCGTTAGTTTGTGTTGAAGAGCTAGCGTTAAAACATGCAAAGAATTGATCGCCAGAATGTGCTGTAAATGGCGTTCCATCAGTAGTTTCTGTTAATGGAGTCCCATTTGTTTCGTGTACAACAAGATTTGGATCAAACACAATTGTTGCCATTTGTGAGCCGTTATTGGTAAAGGTATAGTCTGCAATACTATATGTTGTTTGATTGTCTCCATCTATAAATGTCCAAGGTACATTGCCAGCGGAATTTATTGTAAATGCGGTATGAGATTCAATATCATCAAAAATATTGTTTGTTCCTGCTGGCTCATTCCAAGTTAATGTATGAGTAGTTGAATTAACTTCGTTTATCGAAAGATTTATAGGAGATTCACAATCATTATTGCTACCATCATTAACAACCACAGTAACGCATGCTGCATTGTAGCATTCTTCACCAGCAAATATTGGTTTTACACAATATTCATAAGTTCCGTTTGCTACACTATTTTGAGTAGATGTAAGAAGTGCTGTTGTTGTTTGAAATGTTCCTTCTCTGTAAATATTGTATCCTGAAGCATTTCCTTCAGTAGGTAATTCCCAAGTAAGTGTAACGCTGCTACCTGAAGAAGTTCCAACAATGTTATTTACAGGGAAACATGGGTTATCTTCAGTAACTGTTGTTGTTTCATAAACAGAAGTTGAGTTAAAAGCTGTTGCAACCAATAAAGCTTCTCCGACTGTTAGACTATGAGAAATTGAGTATGCTCCAGAGCTATTTGTTAAACCAGAGTAATAATTATCATCCGCAGAAATACAGATAAGTACATTCTCAGCAGGAGTTCCATTAATTTTTGCGATTCCAGTAAAATCTTGCCCAACCATTGGTTCGGTGTTGGTTAGTGTTAAAGCCTCAGGTGTTTTGGTCCTTAATTGAAGCGACGCATCACCAAAAGTTGTCCATGTTTTGATCGTTTCAATATCAGAAGAAGAATTGTTTTCGGTAAGCATTAAAACTGCTGTATTTACTACTATTGAACCCCAGTGTGTACGTTGTTCACTTGTGTTTATTCCTGTTGTAGCACTTATTCCATCAGTGTCATAATTAAATCCACCTACTAAAATGTCATAAAAATAATCCTGTCCTCTTTGTGGAGGTGTCCAAGCTTGGTTTATTGTTGACATCCAAGTTACTACTGCACCACCGCCCGATTTTCTAAGCCAAGTTTCTGCAAAACATGATGCCTCGGTATGAAATGCACCATTTACACAGGCAACAGAAACTATAAACGGTAATTTGTTTCCATTTGTTAAACTATTGATATCGTCATTATCAAAGCCAGTTGTAACAAAGGATGTTTCTCCTCCATGACCACAATAGGCAATTGTAGAAGCTCCAGAGTTTATATGTCCTTTTAAGGTGTTAGCGTATGCTGTAGGGGCGTAGTTCTCTTTATGCGTGTTGTATGTAAAAGGAGCTAAACGGTAAGTATATATCCTTTGAACATGAGTATAGTCAATTTCGCTATCATCACCCATTCCACTTCCTTCATCAGATGCAATTCCAATAAATGTTTCTCTCCAACCACTTGTCATATCAGGATTTTTCTCGTAATCGATAGCTTTATTAATTTGAGTTGTTAAATCGGTAGTATTTGAGCAAGAAAAACGTCCAACCGAAATATCAATATAATCATCAGAACCTGAAACGCATCCTGTATGTGGGTCTGTTGGACAATTTACGCCATCGCTCGAAATTGTAGGAGATTTAATATTGGCCCAATCTCCAGCAAGCTGCACATAAAGTAGATTTGGATTTGAAGAATATGCTGAAGATATAGTTGAAGCAACATTTGTTCCATTTGCAACAGTTGTTGAAGTTACGTTGTATCCCATTTCTTTTTTCCATGTAATGTATGGCTCCATAGTGGACATGTAGGCAGAAGTTGTAATTACTAATATGTCGCCATATTCGTTCATTGTTAGGTTAGCACTTAATTTAGCACCTGTGTCATAATTTATAAACATGCTTTTGTAAATTCCATCAACCTCAACAATTTTATTTACATGATCCGACAAAAGTGGATTTGTTGGTAATTCGTTATTTTCTGTAAGTCGCACTTTTATTGAACTGTAAACTCTGAGAGTATTTGTGGCAGAATTATACTGAAATGGAGATACTCTAACAGCAGTTCCACGTACATCTCTAAAAATAAAAGGCTCATCTGCTTTTGCAATGTTTGCAGGATAAAACTCGTCTATGATAGATGCTGGATCAATTGAATATGGTATTTCTGATGGGTCTTGATTTCTGTAAATAACTCCTCTCGAAGGAAGTAAGGGATAATCCAATGTGTAATCGGTGTAATCGGTGTAAATTACCTCATAATCAACATCTTTTAATTTAGGCAATTGCACTGATGCACTAATAAATGGAAGTTCTGCCCAGCCAGCTTTGTCGGTAGTTGTGGAAACTCCAATGTCAATAACCTGATAGGTATTGCCATCAATTGTTGTCTCTTGGATATCCCAATAATTTAGGTCAAAACTAATATCATAAACACCTTCTGAGGCTTGTTCATAAGACCTTTCATAACTACGTTGTGCAAATAATGCAGAAACACACAGAATAATAATAACACTTAGGAAAACTTTTTTCATAATAGAATATTTTTTTTAACACTATTTGTAAAACCCAATATAAACAGTAAAGGTTGCATCAAAAATAACAAAATTGCCATTTTTTGTGTGTGATTTAAGTCCTATTACAGATAAATTATATTAAACGCTATTTATAAGGGATTATCAAACAATAAAGTATGCTGAATTGACGAAGATGTTTTGTTGTTTTTATAAACAGGCTCAGCACAACGCAGTGCAGCTAAAACTCCTTCCTTATTCTTATGTCTTTGACCTGCCTGTCAGCAGACAGGTAAGAAAACGTCAAAGACAAGGTCATTGGCTTGTCGAAATAACTGTTTTCAACACGAGAGTAACGCAGAAATAAGCGTAGCGATTCACGAATACCCATAATATTTTAAATATTTATAAGTAATTTGGCGTTTTATTGCAAAGACTACATAGTTTCTGTCAATAAAGTCAAGTGTCTGAGCTATAATGTTCGAGTTCAAGGCTTGCGAAGTATTGGTAATCAGGAGTTTACTCCGTCAACTGACGGATAACAGGTTGCCAATGCAAGCATAACGCAGAAATCGGACATTATAGACAGACAATAAGCAGGTTAAGTTTGTTTTACTACCTTTGTAGGCTCAAAAAAAATAACTTATGATAAAATTTGATAGATTTATTCTTAAAAATGGATTAACACTCTTGGTTTATCAGGATAAATCAACGCCTTTGGTGTCTGTTAATACACTTTATAAAGTTGGAGCAGTAAATGAAGACGAAAATAGAACAGGATTTGCTCACTTATTTGAACATCTTATGTTTGGTGGATCCGCTAATATCCCTGAATTTGATACTGTTTTACAACGGGCTGGCGGTGAAAACAACGCTTTTACAAGCAACGATATTACAAATTACTATATCACAATTCCTCTGCAAAATATAGAAACAGCCTTTTATTTAGAGTCTGATAGAATGCTTAAATTAGCTTTTTCACAAAAAAGTTTGGATGTACAAAAAAATGTTGTCTCCGAAGAGTTTCGTCAAAGATATTTGAACCAGCCTTATGGCGATGTGTCGCTCTATTTACGACCGCTTGCATATAAAGTGCATCCATATAAATGGTCAACTATAGGAAAAGAAATTAGCCATATTACTGATGCCAGCATGCAAGAAGTTAAAGATTTTTTCTATAATCATTATGCTCCAAATAATGCAATTTTAGTTGTTGCAGGTAATGTCGAGCCCGAAAATATCTTAAAACTTACAGAAAAGTGGTTCGGAAATATTCCGCATAGAGATATGAAAAATATAGAAATTCCGTTAGAGCCAGTGCAAACCGAAAAAAGAGAATTGATTCTTGAGAGGGATGTTACAGCAGATGCGATTTATATGGCTTATCACATGTCTGAGCGACTTAGTGAGGATTATTATGCAAGTGATTTAATTTCTGACTTATTGTCGAATGGAAAATCATCGATGTTTAATAAAAATCTTATAAAAGGAGATAAATTATTTTCACAATTAGATGCATATATTCAAGGAGCAGTCTTTCCAGGCTTATTTATGATAAATGGAAAATTATATCCTGAAACTAATTTTGCACCTGCCGAAACTAAAATTAAGGCTCAATTAAATAGGATTATCAAA
>JAQVPT010000202.1 GCA_028701945.1 Bacteroidales bacterium | reverse complement strand
ATATAAATATACCGATCTTGAATGCCCCTTCGGCATCAATATGGTGGCGATAATCACAAGAAATTGAAAATCAAGTTTTATTGCAAATTTATCCGTTACTTAACGGTTAATAAACGACTAAGGTTCCGTATCTTTTGCAACGGAACAATCTCAAGAAACACAAAACCATATTTTATCACAAAATTTATCCGTTACTTAACGGTTAATAAACGATTAAGGTTCCGTATCTTTTGCAACGGAGCAATCTCAAGAAATTGAAAATCAAGTTTTATTGCAAAATTTAGCCGTTACTTAACGGTTAATAAACGACTAAGGTTCTGTATCTCTTGCAGCGTAGTAATCACAAGAAATTGAAAATCAAGTTTTATTGCAAAATATTAGCCGTTACTTAACGGTTAATAAACGGCTAAGGTTCTGTATCTATTGCAGCAGAGTAATCACAAGAAACACAAAACCATATTTTATCACAATATTTATCCGTTACTTAACGGTTAATAAACGGCTAAGGTTCTAAATCTCTTGCGACGGAGCAATCATAAGAAATTGAAAATCAAGTTTTATCACAATATTTAGCCGTTACTTAACCGTTAATAAACGACTAAGGTTCTGTATCTATTGCGACGGAGCAATCATAAGAAATTGAAAATCAAGTTTTATTGCAAATTTAGCCGTTACTTAACGGTTAATAAACGGCTAAGGTTCTGTATCTCTTGCGACGGAGCAATCTCAAGAAATTGAAAATCAAGTTTTATCACAATATTTAGCCGTTACTTAACGGTTAATAAACGGCTAAGGTTCTGTATCTCTTGCAAAGGAGCAATCTCAAGAAATTGAAAATCAAGTTTTATTGCAAATATTTATCCGTTACTTAACGGTTAATAAACGGCTAAGGTTCTGTATCTATTGCAACGGAGCAATCTCAAGAAATTGAAAATCAAGTTTTATTGCAAAATTTAGCCGTTACTTAACGGTTAATAAACGACTAAGGTTCTGTATCTCTTGCAACGGAGCAATCATAAGAAATTGAAAATCAAGTTTTATTGCAAAATATTAGCCGTTACTTAACGGTTAATAAACGGCTAAGGTTCTGTATCTATTGCAGCAGAGTAATCACAAGAAACACAAAACCATATTTTATCACAATATTTATCCGTTACTTAACGGTTAATAAACGGCTAAGGTTCTGTATCTATTGCAGCAGAGCAATCTCAAAAAACACAAAACCATATTTTATCATAAAATTTAGCCGTTACTTAACGGTTAATAAACGACTAAGGTTCTGTATCTCTTGCAACGGAGCAATCATAAGAAATTGAAAATCAAGTTTTATTGCAAATTTAGCCGTTACTTAACGGTTAATAAACGGCTAAGGTTCTGTATCTTTTGCAACGGAACAATCTCAAGAAACACAAAACCATATTTTATCACAAAATTTATCCGTTACTTAACGGTTAATAAACGGCTAAGGTTCTGTATCTTTTGCAACGGAGCAATCATAAGAAATTGAAAATCAAGTTTTATTGCAATATTTAGCCGTTACTTAACGGTTAATAAACGGCTAAGGTTCTGTATCTATTGCAGCAGAGTAATCACAAGAAACACAAAACCATATTTTATCACAATATTTATCCGTTACTTAACGGTTAATAAACGGCTAAGGTTCTGTATCTATTGCAGCAGAGCAATCTCAAAAAACACAAAACCATATTTTATCATAAAATTTAGCCGTTACTTAACGGTTAATAAACGACTAAGGTTCTGTATCTCTTGCAACGGAGCAATCATAAGAAATTGAAAATCAAGTTTTATTGCAAATTTAGCCGTTACTTAACGGTTAATAAACGGCTAAGGTTCTGTATCTTTTGCAACGGAACAATCTCAAGAAACACAAAACCATATTTTATCACAAAATTTATCCGTTACTTAACGGTTAATAAACGGCTAAGGTTCTGTATCTATTGCAACGGAGCAATCTCAAGAAATTGAAAATCAAGTTTTATTGCAAAATTTAGCCGTTACCGCATAATTTTATTTAATTCCAAAATATGCCTTTTTACTGCGGCAAGAGCATTGTCGAATCTTTCGTCATTAAGTCCATAAATAATATGATATGGTATTTTTAAATTTTTTATTTCATTTTGATATTGATAAAAAAGGTCTAATCTATTATCTGGATTTTCTCTAACTGGGTCATAAACCCAAGGTAAATCGGGATAACAAAGTAAATGTAAAGATGCAGGTTTTAGTTTAAGATGCTCATCAATCCAAACAGGAACTTTATTAAACACACGTTTTAACCAAACTTTTGTAATTATTAAATCGGTATCGAGAAACATCAACTTGTTATTACTTTTTTCAAACAAAAATTCTTCTTTTATCTGTAAACGGGCAATTTCGCAGACATCATCAAAATTATACGGACGTTTGAGGTTTTCTATATATTCTCTTGCAATCTCAATTACACAAGGAGCATAAAAATGTTTTGCTAAGGCTTGTGTAAGTGTAGATTTTCCCACCGATTCGGGACCCGTAATAACTATTTTCATTTGTTTATTCATTTACAAGTGCTTTTCTCCATTTAAAATATCCCACAAAAGCCAAAACACTTAAAACAGAAAATAAAATAGCCGTTGGATATAATCCTTTATAAACATATAATCCTGTAGAGGCAATATCAACCACTATCCAAAACAGCCAATTTTCCAAAATTCGTCGGGCGAGTAACCATGTAGCAACAAAACTTAAAGCGGTTGTAAAAGCATCACCTAAAGGGACCGTTGAATTTGTAAAGCTTTTTAATATCCAATAAATCAATACGAAAGATGTCGCAGCAGCTAATAGACAAATTATCCACTGTTTTAAATTAAGTTTTGTTGTTTTAATATCATCAGTTTTATCTTTTTTAGGCTTTTCCTTACTTGTAATCCAATAATACCAGCCATATAAACTTATTATAAGATAATAAACTTGAAACGACATATCGGCATAAAAACCAGAATCATAAAACACAAACATATACATGCTTACCATAACTATTGATGTAAGCCAATACCAGTGGTTTTGTTTGATTTGCAGAAAGATTCCTACAATTCCGAGTATCGCAGCAATCAGTTCAATGCGGTTTATCAGAATCCAGTCAACAACACTCTCCATTATTTACCTTTTAGCAAAGAGTTGTATTGTTTATCATCTAGTATTATAGTTTCCGCATGTTTAAAGAAAGGATTGAACTCATTATATATTTGCCAGAACTCGCTATTTTGCCATATATCTCCAGCAATAAGAGCCTTTAAATGACTTTTAAGATAAATATTCTGTTCAAGTGTCGGTATAGTAAGCGAATCGATATTTATTTTTGCTTCGGTCGCTTCTGTCAATAGCTCATCAAGAATTTTATTGTCAATTTCAAAGGTTTTTCTAAAAGTTTCTACATCAGGAAATTTCGCTTTAAATTCAGCCCGATTTCTATCAACATAAGTCGAAATAAAAGTAAATAGGATGTTTTTCCTTAACAATTCGATATGATAATCAGATCTTAATGTAGTATCAACCGCAACAAACTCATCGGGCATAATACCACCACCGCCATACACATTTTTTTTGTAAACAAGCGTTGTATATTTAAGTGAATCTGCAAATTGTATGCTATCGACATTCATAAATTCACCATGCAAAAATCTATTAGTAATATCTTGAGCATATTCATCATAGCCTTCTTTATATGGCTTTTGTATAAGACGACCTGTAGGCGTATAATAACGTGCAATTGTAAGTCTTACAGCCGATCCGTCGGTTAGCATCATTTCGCGTTGTACAAGTCCTTTTCCAAATGTTCTTCTACCTACAATAACTGCTCTATCCCAATCTTGCAATGCACCTGACACGATTTCAGAAGCTGAGGCTGAGCCTTCGTCAACAATTACCACAAGTTTTCCTTTTTTAAATCTTCCTTTCTCGGTTGATTTATATTCGATACGTGGCATTTTGGAACCTTCGGTATAAACAATAAGTTTATCATTTTTCAAAAACTCATCGCACAAATTAACGGCTTTATCAAGATATCCACCAGTGTTACCAGAAAGATCCAATATAATATCTTTTACTCCTGCACTTTCAAATTTTTGAAAAACAGAATCAAGTTCTTCATCAGTCGAACGAGCGAACCTATTTAATCTAATATATCCAACATTTTCATCTGTAATATAACTCGCATCGACACTATAAATAGGAATTTTATCACGGATAATTTTAAAATCTAATAGATTTTTAGCACCTCTACGCTTTATTGAGACAGTTACTTCGGTGCCTTTTTTTCCACGCAATCTTTCAGCTACTCCTGTATTATCAATTTTGACACCAGCAATAATTTCATCATCCACTTTCACAATTCTATCGCCAGTCATTAAGCCAACTTTTTCTGATGGGCCACCGCTGATAACACCGACAACCACGAGCGTGTCCTCCATTATTCTAAACTGAATTCCAATACCTTCAAAGCTACCTTCGAGAGGTTCTTTCATTTTTTCAATTTCTTTGGCACTAATATACACCGAATGGGGGTCTAATTCTTTCAACATTTCGATAATTGCAACTTCAACAAGATCGTCAAGATCAACTGTATCAACATAAGCCATATCGATAAGTGCTAACATTTTATTAAACTTTCTTGCTTGAGAATTTACGTCTTGTCCAAATGCAAATGCCACAATAAATACAAAAGTGAATGCTAAAAATATCTTATTTAATTTCATCTATATCTTATTTAATTTTAATGAAAAACAACGAGTTAAAAGAACTCCAAAAACAATGTACAAAGTTATTAAACTATCATTATAATTCAAGCAATTAACAGATTTTTAACAAAACCTTGTTCATTTATACTTTGTAACAGATAGATAACAAACAAACTACACAAAAGGTTTTGGCGTTTGATTTTATTGGCTGCATTGAGTTACGCTACGCTTTTGCGAGAATAAATTTAACTTCTGTTCGAAAAGCCAATTAGACAAGCACTGCATCGCATTTAATACTATGTGGTTCATAAAACCCGAGCAAAATTAAATTATTAAAAAAAATACTATTTTTACAATTTAGACCAATAATTACACAATTTACTTCGTTATAATAAAAAACCAAGTAAAAATGAAGACTATCAGACTAAGTTTATTATTTGCTATTTCCCTATTAGCCATTGTTCTTCAAGTTTCTGCTAAGAAGCCACAAATAAAAGTAAGCACAAATAAAAGCAATACAATACTTCTTGGCGATTCGATTACTATATCATGGGAAGCCAAATATGCTAAAGACGTATTTTGTTATGAGATTAGCAATAAGAAATTACCTCATAGTGGCTCAATTACAGTAGCTCCTCAACAAACGAGTTCATATATCTTTTTTTCAAATAAACGTAATCAAAGCAAAAGGAAAAGAATTAATATCACAGTCCTACCTCCTACTATTGTAAATTTTAACCTGCCAGCAGAAATTACCGATGAAGAAACTGCATCTATAAACTGGGTTGTCGAAAATGCCGAGTATGTCAAAATTGGACAAATGGATAATAAATTTTCACTAACAGGAAAAATCCCATTGCGGTCGAATAATGATACAACAATTACAATTACCGCAATTAACAAAAATGGCTACGCACAAAGCGAGTCTAAAAAAGTTAAAATTAATTATGTCGAAAGTTTAGATTATCCTAGTCGAGTTGCAAGAAACGACAATGCAAACATTTCGTGGGAATATAAAAATGCAGATAGTGTGAAGTTTATTGGTATTAGCAGCGTTCTACCTCCTGCTGGAGACATTTATATCCCAGTTAAAGAAAATAGGAAAATCAGAATAGAAATATATCGTAAAGACGGCACTTTTGAAGTTAAAGACTTTACAATTTATGCTTACGATTCTAATATTAAACATTTTTCAGGAAATAAAACATTTTTTAAAGGCGACGAAATCATTTTAAGCTGGATTGTCGAAAATGCGGACTCGGTAAGGCTCTCATGCAGCGATGATGTTCAAGAGCTTAAAGGATTTATTAAATATAAGCCCGAAAGTGATGAAAACATTACATTAACAGCATATCTTAACGGTGTTGAGGACAAACAAGTTTTCAAAACCCATATAATAAGACGTAAATATATTACAGGCGAAACCGATTACACTAAAATTCGCAAAAATATAAGGCTTGATTACGAAATTTTCTCTACCGACCTAAGCGAATTTCCAGACGTGGTCAAATTATATGTCCTTGTTGTTGATAGTGCAGGAAACTTTATACACGGTCTTGCCCCACCAACAATTTCAGAAAACGAATCAAAAAAACATTTTATTGGCTTAGCCGAAACATACACAGGCGGCAAAAGCAGTTCAATAAGCGATTTTAAAGTTCAAGAATATGTATCAAGCGAAATCATACCGAGAGACATTTCAATGGTGCTTGATTACAGCGGATCAATGCAAGAACCAATAAATACTTTAGAATATGCAGCAAAATCTTTCATAAATAATAAATTCGATCAAGATAAATTAGGTATTATGTTTTAGTAATTTAAAAACGTGAAAAAAATTCACGTTTTTGTTTTTTATGCAGAGATGTTAAGTTCTTGATATATTGCGTTTAAGCCTGCTTTAATTTGTTTTTGTGCTTGCTCAAATTTATCAAGACCCTTGTTTTTGCTGTATAGTTCAATTTGTAAA
>JAQVPT010000201.1 GCA_028701945.1 Bacteroidales bacterium | reverse complement strand
TTTCTGTAATGGTATATCGTGCTCAATTGGGAGCAGCAGACCCCTCTGATATATTTTTACCAATTCTCCTTAGTACTTTTTTTAGCACTTTGGTTGGAATTATTGCAGTCGCATTATTTCAAAAAATAAAACTCTGGTGTAAAGAGGTGCTTTTTTATCTTGGAGGTGTAACATTGCTAATTACTGGGATTATTTATGGGTTCACGCTCCTATCGTCCGAAAAACTTAGTTTAGTTTCATCATTAACTGCAAATATTATTCTGTTTGGGATAATCATTATATTTATTTTGCTTGCTGTTAAACGGCGCGTAAATGTTTACGACTCATTTATCGAAGGCGCTAAAGAAGGTTTTTCAGTTGCGATTAAGATTATTCCGTATCTCGTGGCTGTGCTTGTTGCAATTGGCGTTTTTCGTGCCTCTGGAGCAATGGACGCAATGATTGAAGGACTTAGATGGCTATTTTCGTCTTTTGGAAGCACTGAATTTGTTGATGCACTTCCAGTAGCATTTATGAAACCTTTAAGCGGAAGTGGAGCCAGAGGACTAATGGTAGATGCAATGAATAATTACGGTGTAGATTCTTTTGTAGGACGACTTGCCTGTACTTTCCAAGGTGCTACTGACACAACATTTTACATTATTGCTGTTTACTTTGGATCTGTAAAAATCAAAAACACAAGATATGCAGTTACCGCAGGTTTACTTGCCGATTTTGCTGGGATTTTAGCTGCAATTTTTATTGCTTACTTGTTTTTTGGCTAATTTTACTTCTTACTACAACATTTTTTTTGTAATTTTGGACACTAAAACTTATAGTTATGATTCCTTTTTCTCCTCCACGAATTGACGATAAAATTATTGCTGAAGTAGTTGATACACTAAAATCAGGCTGGATAACCACAGGACCAAAAACTAAACTTTTTGAGAAAAAACTTGCAGAATATACAGGAGCAAAAGCATGTTTATGCCTCAATTCTGCAACTGCTGGTCTAGAACTAATTCTTCGATGGTTCGGAGTTGGCAAAGGTGATGAAGTTATCATCCCAGCTTACACTTACTGTGCAACTGCAAATGTTGTTATCCACTGCGGTGCAACTCCAGTAATGGTTGATGTCGAGAAAGATACTTTTAATATCGATCCAAAAAAACTAAAACTAGCAATAACTGCAAAAACAAAAGTAATAATACCGGTTGATATAGCTGGACTTCCATGTAATTATGACGAAATACATAATATCGTTAATTCACCAGTAATAAAGGAATATTTTACTCCTGAAAACGAAATCCAAAAGCAATTGGGCAGAATACTTATAATGGCTGATGCTGCACACTCACTCGGAGCAAAATATAAAAACAATAATTCAGGAACTCTAACAGACATATCGGTATTCTCTTTTCACGCTGTCAAAAACTTAACAACTGCTGAAGGAGGTGCAATAGCTTTAAATTTACTAAAAGGGTTTGATAACGAAGAGCTATATAAATTCTTATGTGTTCTTGGTTTACACGGACAAAATAAAGACGCTCTGGCAAAAACGAGTGGGAATTGGCGTTACGACGTTATCACAGCTGGTTATAAAGTAAATATGACAGATATTCAGGCTTCGATGGGATTAGTTGAGTTGGCAAGATATGATGATGACACACTTGTTAAAAGAAGATACATTTTTGAAGTATATGATAATGCTTTTAATCACGACGAAAAATATATTTTACCATTGTTTAAAACCAACGAAAGCACATCATCTTTCCATGTATATTTATTACGAATTAAAGATATTTCTGAAGCTCAACGCGACGAGATTATCACAAAAATAAATGAAAAAGGGGTTTCGGTAAATGTTCATTTTCAACCCTTGCCATTATTATCGTTTTACAAGTCGCTTGGATATGACATTAAAGATTATCCACAAGCTTTTGACAATTATAAATGTGAAATAAGCTTACCAGTATTCTATGATATTACAAACGAGCAACTACATACTATTATAAACGCCGTTAAAACTTCGGTGCGAGAAGTTATTGGATAAATGAAGCGAGTTTTTGACATATTTTTTTCTTTCTTAGGATTATTGGCTTTGCTCCCACTATTTCTAACAATATCATTTCTAATAATCATTGATTCAAAAGGTGGGGTATTTTATCGACAAGTCAGAGTTGGAAAAAACAATAAAGATTTTAAGATATTGAAATTCAGAACCATGCGTCCTAATTCTGATAAATCTGGTTTACTTACAGTTGGCTCAAAAGATAACAGAATAACCAAAATCGGATATTTTCTTAGAAAATACAAACTTGATGAGCTACCACAACTAATAAATGTTTTGATTGGCGATATGAGTTTTGTTGGGCCACGTCCAGAAGTTAGAAAATATGTTGATATGTATAACCAAAAACAGCTTAAAGTACTTTCTATACGACCGGGGATAACCGACTATGCTTCAATCAAATACAGCAACGAAAACGAACTATTGTCTAAATCTGATAATCCAGAACAAGCATATATTAACGAGATAATGCCAGCAAAACTCACACTTAATTTAAAATACATTGCAGAGGCTAATATCAGAACCGACATCAAACTTATTTTTAACACAATTGCAAAAATTTTTAAATGAATTTTTATTTTTTTTTACATAAATTTGGCCGTGGCACAATGATTGTATTTCGCAGACGAACCAAAATTTTATTAGTATTATGAAGAGCATTTTATCAAAAGTAAGCATCACCTTTTTAGCGGTGATATTATTAGGAGGTAGCGGTTTTGCCCAATTAAATTTAAAACCGAGAGTATTAGACATTGCAGGCAATCATGAATTTGTTTTTGTAACAGAAGCAAATCCAAAGTTTGAAAAGCCTGAACGTGCTGTGATGTCAGATTTTCAGGTAAACGACGAAGCCTTTGATCCATACAAGTTAAACGAATACACGACTTGGCGTTTCGAGAATATTATAGTAGCAAATAATGATGGTACTACCACACGTTATGTTGCAATAATCAATGTCGAAACAGGAATGTATTATAACAGTTCGGGATACATGAAATCGCGTGCAGAATTTGAAAAAGCTACAGAACGAAACGAATCTAATTCATGGAAAGATTTTTGGAAAGCTATGGAATTTTATTTTCAAATCGAAGTGAAAGAATGGCCTTACATTTGGCTACGAATTCCTAATGAAGAAAACAAAAACCGTGTTGTAACTCAGATGTCGTGGAATACTAGAGATTTTAAACTTGTACTTGTTAAATAACTTAAATAAAATTATTATGAGAACTATTAAATATATTTTACCAATTGCCTTATGTGTATTTGCAACAAGCTTGCTCCTATCACAAGATATAGAAACATATAAACTTCAATTACCTGAAATTATTCTCGAAAAAGGCGGACCAATTTATGTTTCACCCCTAGCAGACAGTACAAAAGAAGAAATTAAGAGTAGTTTAAGTACCACATTTCAAAAAGAAATGGTGCAAGGTCTAAATGCAGATGGTTTAGCTTTTAATCAAAAACTACCAAGCTTTAATCCATGGATGCGTACTAATCTTTATAGCACTACAGAAAACAAAGATGAAGCCACTTATGTAATTTCAGGAGATTATATGTTTGCTACAAATCAAGTAAAATCATACACTGAACAGTCATCAGCCGAATCGTCTGACAGTATTCCGTTTGTATATTATGAATTTCAAGAAAAAAGCACTGCAAATGTAACTGGACGAGTGATTATAACAGATACAGAGACTAATAGCGAAATAGCGAATATCCCATTTAGCAAATTCTTAAGTGATGAAGATAAAAAAATAATGCAGCAAGCTTCGGCAAAAGACCCACATAACTTTATTGCGGCTCTTTCAGATGATTTTGTAAAAACATTTAGATACCGCTTTAGTGCTGTCAAGAGCACATATAAATATGAATTTCCAAAAATTAAACCTGAAGACAAAGACTTGAAAAAAGAATTTAGGCAGTATAAACGCGACCTTAAAGATCTTGCCGATGCAGGAAAATTAAAAGAATTATACAATATATACCTTGAAATTCAACAAAAAGAAGATAGCCCTGAAGTAAACGAATGTATTGGTATGTGTTATGAAATTGTTGGTAATTATACTCAGGCAAAAACATATTACGATAATTCTGATAGCCAAACAAGTAAAAATCGAATAGTGGAACAAATCAATATTCAAAAACGATTACTAGACTTTGGATTTACAATAAATGAACCTGAAATTTAAAACACAACATTAAAATTTATAAAAACGCAACTAATAATGGTTGCGTTTTTTTTGTTATATATGTCTTAACGTAATATGTTTTAGTAGTTTACATTCTAAAACATGAGCCACTCGCCCTGCTATTGTACGTCTAATTTCAAGGTCAATAGGCACATTGGGGTCTTGATGAGCTTCGTTTATTTTAGTTCCTACAATAATGTCTATATGGTCGCTTTGCATAATAAGTTTAACAATTTGATCAGCTGGACCTTTTCCGGGAACATAATCGTGCGACATTGCGGTAAGTATTTTCCAAACTTTATTGAGAGTAAGTATGCCTTCGGTAACTAAGTCAATTCCATCCATATAAGAGATTGGAGGAAGTTCGGTATCAATAAAATCTAACGAATCTGTAACTCTTATTTTAAGTTCTCTTGCAATAAGATCGGTTGTAGAGCCACCAGATATAATTTTTTTTCCATTATAATTTTTTACGATATCTGCTAATTCCTTATCGCTAGATCTGTCAATTGGGGGACCAGTAACTAGCAAAAGTTTTCGTGGTTTTCTAAAATATATTGAGGCACACGAAGTGTCATCCTTGGGTTTATAAATATCGTTAGCAACAGCTTTATTAACAACTTTTTCGGCAAGTTTACCCGCCGAAATAGTTTTATCATTTTCCAATAATCCTATAATATATTCTTCAATGTTTGAATTCTCCCAGCCAAATGGATATTTTTTTGTCCCCATACCAGATTGAGCAACTCCGTCGCTAAAAAACACAATACGATCGTATAATTTGGGATAAAAACTTGTAAATGTTAATTTTTTACCTTTATGCTCGGGGTTTTCCATTTCGATAACCTCGCGAGTAAGTTGCAATACTTGATTATTGCGCAAGACTAAAGCTGGAGGATTATCATATTCTAATAAATGCACCTTACCGTCAATTTCGAGATCGGCAACCGTAAAAGTTGAGTATGAAATCCTTCTTTCGCTGCATACTGGCAAAGTGTTCATGATAATTTCAGCAATTCGTTCAGGTTTTCTGTGTTCAATAGTAAAATTTAATGCCATTGTCGAAGTGAGTGTTGCTAGTACATTAGCTTTTACTCCATGCCCCAATCCATCGCTTAAAACCGCAATAATTCTTTTATCTTCTTTTACACGGCGTTTAATAAAAACGTCACCACAAATTTTTTCATTTTCATGATTTATTTGTTTTACATCTACTTCTATGTAAAGATTTTCAGTCATACTTATTTTTTATCATCTTTTTTGTTCCTGTCATACGACTGAATGATACTATTTAGCATCCTTTCTGTTTCAGAAGCTCCCTCGCCAAGCAAAAAGCCAATTTTTTGTACCATTCCCAAGTTTTTTTCGATAACATCATTAATACGAGCTATAACCTCCTCTTTTCTAATATCTGTTTGATATAAATTTTTAAAAACAGCTCCAATGATTTTTCCTTTTTTAATTGGGAAAACCGAAATATTTAATAATTTATCTTCAAATTCTATGTCTTTATTCTCGACATTATCATTTTTTTGGATAACAAAACTAAAAAGCTGATAGATTTGATGTGGCAATAAAGTCTTAATATCCGCATTAATTAAACCTGGTATAATATCATTTATTTCTTTTGCTTCTTTTCCAATTAGTTCAATAAATTGAGTATTCGATTGTATTATTTTCAATTTATCATCAACAATAACAACTCCTGATGGTATTTTCTCTAGGATAGCTTTTGTTAGTGACATACTTTCCTGCACGTTTGCGTGGTCTTTGCGCAGCTTAGTTTCGGACACCTCAAGTGCTTTTTGTGTTTCAGCAAGTGTTATATTCGTTGCAGTAAGTTTATTAATAAATTCTTGTCTATTTTTTAATGTAAAACTAATGCACATTTCTGGTTTTACAAGGTCTTTAGCAACATCACTAGCAAACTCGTAACAATTATCATATCCACAACTCTTGCAACCTACGTCAGTGTGGATTTCTTTTCCAAGTAATTTTAGAACTTCTTTTATTTTTTTATCTGATGGCGGATCTATTCGTTGGTCATCTACAGTATAATTGCGAGTAAAATCAAGTTTTGAGTATTTTTTTATGTTTTCATTCCAAACTTTTTCATCAAGAAGCTCTTGTCGCTTACTATAATAATTGACAACTTGGCTGTGATTTAGCAAATAGCTTGATGTATGCGAGGAACAAGGCCCCATATTACAACCATAACAGTAAAAAATATTTAAATTATGCTTAATTTCATTGTAATTTGCAAAGTCAAGTATATTTTTAACAAAGTTATCGGGTCCTTCACGAGTAATTATCTTAGATTTCCCTGGTGTATGGTCTATCTCTGCCGCATCAAGTATCCCTCTGCTTAATGGAAAAAGCGATCCTTTTGAGCCAATTGGTTGGTCAAATTCACTAAATTCAACCGAATTTTCATAAATATTGTTTCGTGTGAACATAATACGAAGCTCTTCAAAGCTAATATGCT
>JAQVPT010000200.1 GCA_028701945.1 Bacteroidales bacterium | reverse complement strand
CTTCCCTCCTATTCCCGAACAAAAACTTAGCTTAGACGAGTTCGTTGCTGCATATTGTATCGACAACACAAACTATGGACACATCGAAATTGAAATCGATCAACTAAAGAAGAAAATCATTAGTCGAATTATATGCGAAAACAATTTGCAATACTAAAACCGAAATCTTAAATTTGTCGATAAAATTATATTATTTTATGAAAAATACTTTCCGATTATACAGCATTTTTATTATTTGCTCCCTTACTTTTATCTCATCTTTTGCAAAAGCGAACGAACTACAAATTACTCTACTGGGCATTAAACAAAGTGATATTTATGTTTATTCAATAGCCGAGAGTAAAAATAATCTAATTAAAGAATTTCGAAATGTACAAAAAAACGAAACTGTAAGCATAGATATTCCAAACGATTATCTTCCTGGCGAATTTATAGTTTACTTCGAGTTCAACACATCTCCACAAACACAAAAACCGCAAACTGCCGAAAGAATGATTATTTTAAACGACAGGGACATTAAGTTTTTTGCAAATCCACTATTTATAAATAATCAAGACAGTACATATTTTGGCAAAAATGACATCGAGAATAAAACTCTAACAGGTTTTGTTCAAAATGTTGTTAAAAATATAGAGATGTTAGATATTTTGCAAACCTTTTTATTAAGCTATGACAATTCCGAATCGGGTGTTTACAAAGCTGGCATAAAAGATTTTTTGCAAAGATGCACAGAACATAATAATTGGATTGACGAACAAATAAAAGAGCATAAAAATCTTTTTTGCTCAAATATGTTTTACTTCTATTATGTTCCAAACATCAGCTGGAATGGAAATACCATGCAAAAACGACAAAGTATTATTGACAATTATTTTGTTGGAATGGATTTCTCAAACAAGGAAATATTAAGAGTATCATATCTTAAAAATTGGATGGATAGCTACGTAAATAAATACATAGAACTCGCTTCTTCTTACGAAATGGTCAACTCACTTTTCATTACAGCAGGACAAACCGCTATTGAAAAAGCTAAAGAAGGCGATCCATATTTTTACGGTTGGATGGTCGATTATTTTTTTAATGGATATGAGTCGATGAATATTCAAGAAGGCATTACAATGCTCAAACAATATACAAACGATCCCAAGTGCATGACTTATAAAAGAAAAGAAATCGAAAAACGTGTCAATGGGATCCAATCACTGCAAAATGGAGTTCTCGCTCCAGATTTTAAATTTAATGACGCATCAGGACAAAAATTAAATTTTCATGATTATAAAACCGATGCCCCTTATAAACTTGTTTTATTTTGGTCGGCTGATTGCGAGCACTGTCACGAAATAATAGCTGAGCTGTATGAGTGGAATATAAAAAACAAATCAAAATTAAAAGTTTTTGCCGTCAGTCTTGATGAATCTGAAACCGAGATTCCAAAATGGAAATTAGAAAAAGAAAGACTAAATGCGTGGACACATATTCTAACACAAGGTGGCGTAAATAGCACTGAAGCAAATGCTTACTATATTCTGTCAACTCCTACAATGTTCTTAGTACATTCCAAAACAAATAAAATTATATCATCGCCTATGAGTTTTAGGGAATTGATGGAGGATATAAATTAAATTTCTACTCATCATTAAATAATCTTAAAAACTCTTTAGGGATTTCGCTTTTAAATTGCATTAACTCTTTAGTAACAGGATGTGTAAACCCAAGTATCCATGCATGTAAGCCAATTCTATTGAAAGGACTTTCGGGAGATCCGTATTTTTTATCCCCAACAATTGGCATACCTAAATCACTCATGTGTACGCGGATTTGATTTTTACGCCCAGTATCCAAAACAATTTCAACTAATGAAAATGGTTCGTTTCTTTTTAAAGTTTTATAATGTGTAGTAGCAAGTTTCCCTTTTTCTTTATCCTGAGTAGAATAAACTTTAAGTGACTTACTTTCAATCAAATAAGACGTAATCTCGCCATCTTCTCTAACTATCTCACCAGAAGTTACAGCAATATATTTACGTTCAAAAACCATTTCCTTCCAATTGTGCTGCAATAATTGTTGAACCTCAACACTACGTGCAAACAGCATTAAGCCAGAAGTTTCTCTATCAAGTCTATGAACGATAAAGATTCTATTTTTGGGATTCTGAACTTTTATGTGATCACTTAAAATACTATATGCCGTTAAATTTACTTTGTCAGAAGCAACAGAAAGCAGCCCAGTTGGTTTGTAAACAACAATGACATCTTGATCCTCATATTCAATTCGTAATCCTTTTAAGTCGCGACCTTCAAAAATCCTTCCCCAAAACACAACAATCTTATCTCCAATTGTTAATGTCCGATTATATGCTGTCTCAATTTGATGATTAACTTCAACATTCTTATTTTTCAACCAAGTTTTAATTTTATTTCGACTTCGATCAGAAAATTTTAACATTAAAAATGCAATCAATTCACATTCCTCGGTAACTACAAAAGATGTCTCTTTTATAGGGGTCTTTTTTTTTCGGAAATATTGAGATCCTTTTTTAGGAGTACTTTTATTAGATTTATTATCCATGATGATACTGTAAATAAAATTTGTGCAATTTAGGAATAATATCAAAAACAATTGACAATCAGTATCATAAATTTCATTTTGAGACAGAGATTCCATCTCTCTAGTTTCTCGCAATTGAAAATCAAAAACAATGAGAACTTACCTTTCGTGGTAGAATAGAATAACAATTTACCAATCTCCACCATTTTCTTCGGCAATCACATTAGAATTATCATTGCAATGAATTTTATCACCTCTATCAATTATCAAAGTCTCTACATGCTCCACAACTTCTATAACACTCACATCATCAATATAATAGTAAGCATAATTAAATGCTGAGGCGTTATCCTGCATCATGTAATTAGTTGAGAAATTATTTTTAAAATTACCAATTGTCAAATATTTTTCGCCACCTTTTGCGGTGTAAAACACCTCAATTGCAATCCAATAATCTTGATTTACGAGAATATTTCCAGGCGAATTTTCGCCAACCGGTATTAACTCCATAACTTCTTTATGGTTTACCCATTCATTTTCAACTGTCAAGCAGGCTGCCACAGCATCAACCGAAAATCTTGATTTGGATGAATTACGCACCCAGAATTTTATTTTATATGTTTTTCCTGCTACAAGTTCCTCTTTCAATTCATTTTGCAGATATTCCCGATAAATTACGGGTTTTTCGCCTGTTATTTTGTTATCTCTCGTAAAATTCTGACGTAAAATCAATCCTGCATAAGCTACACCAGAATGTGCTTTGGCTGTCCCAGCAAAGTTATCAGGTACACCTGCATCTTCTGCACCACAAACATTAAAATAATCAGGTGTCCCACGATTGGGCACATACCAATCGGGTATCAATCGTCTCGATTTTCTGCCATTTATCCCCGAAGGACATGCTCTAAATTGCTCAAAACTTGGATTCCGCACAAGATTCTCTCCTTTTTCTTCCCACGAAACTAAAGTTTCTATCCGCAACTCCAAATTATCAATAGCAGAAAAAGACTCAATCCTATTATCAATTAATTCATCGTCTAACTCAATATTTCGGTCAACAATCCTTCCTGCATAAATATTATCAATTTTTTTAGTTTCTTTTTTAGATAATAAACTGATTTGATGATCACCGGCTTCAGCATATTCAATAAAACTTTCATTCTCTTCTTGGAATACTTCATCAAATGAAATGTCCGAAATATTTTTACTTGCAGAACCTTCGGATACGATAAGTTTATTATCTGACCTAAAGTATTTATAATTAATGAAGATTGTTGTTCCAATTGCAACAAACATAAATATAACTATCGGAATAATAATTTTTCTATATCGAGATGTGATTTTCTTTTCGATATTATTCCATACATCTGGAGCGTCAAATTCTGGAAGCTCATTAATGGCTTTTCTAAATTTATCATCTTTCATAGTCGTAGCGGTTTACAATTATTGACTTTAATTTCTTTTTTGCATAATGAAGTTGTGATTTGGAAGTTCCGACGCTTATGCCAGTAATTTCAGCAATTTCACGATGCGAATATCCTTCTACTTCATATAGCACAAACACAGTACGAAATCCGTTATCAAGCTGCATTATTGCCTTATGCAGCATTTCTCCGGTAAAATCACTATCAAATTCCACACTTGTGTTTTTTATTTCCTCAACATCCTCAAACCATATTTTTCTGACTTTTCTCAAAGCAGTTCTTACCATAATGGTTTTTATCCATGCTCCAATTGTAGATTGTGATTTAAAAGAATGTAAACCGTTAAAAACAGCAATAAACCCTTCTTGCAAAGCATCTTTGGCGTCCTCTTCATTTGCAGTAATCCGCAAACAGAGAGTAAACATTGCGTTTTTATAGGTATCAAACAATTTTTTCTGTGATTTCCTATCGCCTCGCAAACATTCTTTTTTCAATATTTCGTCTTTTGTTGTATTCATACTCTGTTTTAAAGTGTAAACCATAAACAAAACGGTTGTATGGGTTTTATAATAAAACGAAAAAGTATTTATAATATTGGATTAAATGTAATTAGTGTATGTCTATAATGTCCGATTTCTGCGTTATGATTACATTGGCAATCAGTCATTTACAAAAGCAAACTCCTGATTACCAATACTTCGCAAGCCTTGAACTCGAACATTATAGCTCAGACACTCGACTTTATTGACAAATACTAATTAGTCAAAAAACACTATCAAATTAAAGTATAAATTTATAAGTCTTGACACAAAATATCTTATTCTAATACATAAACCCAAACAACCATAAAGGTATTTTATTTCCGTAACCCACTTCCAAGTTGTCGGCTGCAATATATGAATCGCCAGCTCCAGCTATTTGTGCATAACCTTTTTTTGCTCCGCCAACCTCAAAAGTATATTTACCGTCAATAAGAAAATCTCCAATTTTTGACGATTTTACATTATGTGAATGTAATAATTGATTCATGAAAAATGTTTCCCGAATTGTACCGTCAATATTTTCTTTACCAGAATTAAGTGCAATTAACAAGTTGGTATTGTTCATGTATATTTTATCTGGTTTTGTAAGATAACCCATCGCAGAGCCTTCAGTTTTAATGCCTTTTATAAGATTTGCCCTATCAAGTGCTTTTAACAATCTTAATAAGGAATCCCTGCTCATTCCAATTGTCCGGCTTAAATCTGAAATATTGACTTTAAAAGGCACACAATTAGAAAGTACCGCTACTAATTGTCTTAACTTATGTGCTGTATTGTAGTTTATTCCTTCAATTATTAGAAGTTCACTTTCAATAGTAGTGTTTAATGTACTAACCAATCTGTCATAAAATTGTCCTTTGGCATCTTTAAAGAACGGATATGCTCCCTCCTCAAGGTACTTTCTAAATAAAGGAATGATTACAGTATTTTTAGTAATTTCATTTGCAATCTCCTTATGTCTCGAAATAATATCTTCAAGAGAATAAGTAGGAAAAACCAATTTCTCAGATAACTCCAAATATTCTCTAAAAGACATTTCGTGAAGATTATATATTGCGGCTCGTCTGCTGAGGTCTCCTTCTGTCTTATGTAATTCAAGTGCCGAAGAACTAGAAAACACAATATTAAGATCGTCATAGATATCATGCAAATTTTTTATCTCTATCGACCAACCCGGATATCTATGCACCTCATCAAGAAACAAATTTCTGCCACCCATAATATAAAAGTTCTCGGCAAAATCAAATAAGCGATTTGTAGTGAAATAGTAATTATCTAAAGACACATACATTGCATCGTGACTATTACCATAAACAGATTTCATTCTTTGTAACATCAGCACTGTCTTACCAGTACCCTTTGCTCCTTTTATCCCAATAAGCCTGTCTTCCCAAACAAGTGAGTTCAACAGATATCTTTTAAAATTAAGCGATGTTCTGTCTGTTTTTATTTCAGAATATTTGAATAAAGTTTCCATTATTGTTGTATTAACTCAACAAAGATAGACTTTTTTAACTAATATAAAAAACATTTAACATGTTTTTTGTTGTACACAAACAACATTTTATAATTTTTTCGTTGAATTTAAACACGATTTTTATTATTTAATGTTAATCATATATGACAATTATTATATTATTATGTTGTTTGAGAACTACATTGTTTGTAGAATTGTGTTGTTTATGAACTACACTTTTTATGTAATTATGTTGTTTACAAACAACACTTATTAGTATTTTTTGGTGAATAGATACAACATTTTTAAGAAATCTCAACTGATTTTATAAAATTGAGGAAGCTATCTCATCATAAATGCTTGCCAAACACGCAAAACCTCGGCAAAATTATCTCTACCAAAACCAATTCTAACATGCGAATTACCATAATCAAACATTTCGGACGGAATCATCATTATGCCACAATTGCTAACCAACTGTTCACAATAACTATATGCCGATTCTTCAATTTTTAATTTTACAAGAGCAGTTGAGCAAGCATTTGTGTCCCCAAACTCCAAAAGATTAGTATTTTCTGCAACAAAACTTTTAAATAAGTCTTTATTAGAAATAATTTTCTGAATATTTGGTTGGATAAATTTGTCTTTATGATTTAAAGCTATACAAGTAAGCACTTCACCTGCAGCATTATTACAAATAGAGAGGTAATCTTTAAAAGCAAGTACATCATTCAATATATCGGTACGTTTTCCGGCAAGCCAGCCAAACCTCATGCCAG
>JAQVPT010000199.1 GCA_028701945.1 Bacteroidales bacterium | reverse complement strand
TTAAATATTATTTTTTCTATATGCCATGGATCTTTTAAGCCTAAGGCAATTGCAAATATTTGTTCTGAATTTTCCATATCCAAAAATAATATTTTTATCTTTACCCACCTAAATCAATATAGAGCCAGTTCAGATTACACTCCCGAAAAAAATAATTTTAACAAAAAACCGGTTTGGCAGATCAAAGATTTGACGCAAAGAGCCGCAGAGGGTTTTCTTTACCTTGCGTTCTTTGCGTTTCCTTTACCTTTTCCCTTGCGACCTATGCGGTTTCCTTTGTGTTCCTCGTGGTTTCTTTTTCCTTGCAACGCTTTGCGGTTTTCCTTTTTTTTACCTTGCGTTCTTTGCGTTTCCTTTACTTTTCCCTCGCGACCTTTGTGGTTTTCTTTGTGTTCCTCGTGGTTTCTTTTTCCTTGCAACGCTTTGCGGTTTTCTTTTTTTCCCTTTGCGTTTCCTTTTTTTCTTTTCCTTGCGTCCTTGCGGTTATTTTTTCTAACCTTTCGAGCTACTTCACCACGATATTTACAATTTTCTTAGGAACAATAATCATTTTTACAATTTGTTTTCCTTCTAACCACTTAACAGAGTTTTCATTTTTAAGCACAGCTTCTTCAATTTGTTTGTTATCCATATCTAAAGGTAATTCAAGATTAAATCTCATTTTTCCATTAAACGAAACAGGGTATTTAAAGCTATTTTCACGAGTATAAACCTCAATATATTCTGGCCATTGGGCTTTTGTAATACTCTCTTTATGACCAAGAAGCGACCAAAGTTCTTCGGCAATATGTGGAGCATAAGGAGAAATCATAATGCAAAGAGGTTCTAAAATTCTGCGTTTATTACAATTTCCAAGTTCGTTAACACAAATCATAAAGCTACTGACTCCAGTATTAAATGAAAATCTTTCGATATCATCTGTTATCTTTTTGATTGTATTGTGCAACACCTTTAACTCGTATCTCGTTGGCTCATCGTCTGAAACCAAAAAATTATTATTTTCATCGTGATACAATCGGTGAAACTTTTTAATAAATCTAAAAACACCTTCAATTCCGTTGGTATCCCAAGGTTTAGCATGTTCTAATGGACCAAGAAACATTTCGTACATACGTAAAGTGTCGGCACCATATTTTTCGATTAAGTCGTCAGGGTTTTGAACATTGTGCATTGATTTCGACATTTTTTCAACGTCCCACCCGCATACATATTTACCGTCTTCGAGAATAAACTCAGCATTAGCAAATTCGGCTTGCCAATTTTTAAATTTCTCGACATCTAAAATGTCATTATCAACGATGTTTATATCGACATGTATTTTTTGTGTTTCGTATTTGTCTTTCAAATTTAATGAGACAAATTTATTTTCACCAACAATTCTGTAAACAAAGTTCGAGCGCCCTTGTATCATTCCCTGATTTATAAGCTTTTGGAATGGTTCGTCTTTTGGGGTTAATCCTAAGTCAAACAAGAATTTATTCCAAAACCTGGCATATATAAGATGTCCAGTAGCGTGCTCTCTACCGCCAATATATAAATCTACGCTTTGCCAATAGTTTATTGCTTTTTCTGACACAAGCTCCCAATCATTATTAGAATCCATATATCTAAAATAATATGCAGACGACCCAGCAAATCCGGGCATTGTAGATGTTTCAATTGGATACCCGTCAAAAGTCTTCCATTTTTTTGCTCTTGCTAATGGTGGTTCGCCATCTTCGGTAGGCAAATATTTATCAACCTTTGGCAGTTCAACTGGCAGTTCTTCGATACTCATTGCGTGAGGAACGCCATCTTTATAGTAAATTGGGAAAGGCTCTCCCCAGTATCTTTGACGACTAAAAATAGCATCTCTCAATCGGAAATTGATTTTTTTCTCCCCAAGATCAAGTTCAAGCATTTTGTTAATTACAGCAGAAATTGCATCTTTAACTTCCATTCCATTAATAAAATCGGAATTAATTATAATTCCTTCTTTTGAGTCGTAAGAAGTCTCCCATTCGGTTGTTGGGATTGGCTTTTCATCTTTCTGAGAAACAACCTGAACAATTGGAAGTTCAAAATGTCTTGCAAAAGCAAAATCTCTACTATCGTGAGCTGGCACCGCCATAATTGCACCTGTTCCGTATCCTATCAAAACATAATCAGCAACGTATATTGGCATTTTCTTTTTCGTAAAAGGATTTATTGCATACGAACCAGTAAACTGTCCGCTTACTTTTTTCTCTGCCATACGCTCAACATCAGAACGGTTTTTAGCATGAGTAATATATTCTTCAAGTTTTTTCTGATGTCCTTTTGTTCCAAGTGACAATACAAGTTCATGTTCTGGCGCAATTACCATAAAAGTGGCACCAAAAATAGTATCAGGACGAGTAGTAAAAACTTCTAATTTTTCTTTTCTGCCTTTAATATCAAAAATCATACTTGCACCTTCGCTGCGTCCGATCCAGTTTGTTTGAATGTCTTTTACAGGCTCTGGCCAATCTATTTTTTGAAGACCATCTAATAATCTCTGTGCATAAGCTGTGATACGTAATGACCATTGCTTCATGATTTTTTTCTCAACTGGATGTCCGCCTCTTACAGAAAATCCATCAACAACCTCATCATTTGCTAAAACAGTTCCAAGCTTAGGACACCAATTAACAGAAGTATCCGACAAAAACATTAAACGATAACACATAAGTATTTCTCGCTGTTCTTTATCTGACATGTTTTTCCAATCTTCAGCAGTGAAAGGCTCATGTTCAGAATGTACCGCATTTATTCCTTCTGAGCCATTATGTTCAAACTGCTGAATAAGCATTTTTATTGGATTTGCACGATCTAATTCTGTGTCATAATAATGCTTATATAACTGAACGACTGTCCATTGTGTCCATTTATAATATTTAGGATCGCTGGTACGAATTTCACGGCTCCAATCGAAAGAAAAACCCATATTATCAAGTTGCTTTCTGTATCTAGCAAGGTTTTTCTCGGTTGTAATTGCAGGATGAGTACCAGTTTGAATTGCATATTGTTCGGCAGGTAAACCAAATGCATCATAACCCATTGGATGTAAAACATTAAATCCATTGAGATTTTTGTAACGTGAATATATATCAGAAGCAATGTAACCTAATGGATGTCCAACATGCAAACCAGCACCCGAAGGATATGGGAACATGTCTAAAACATAGTATTTAGGCTTACTTTTATCAATATCAACTTTGTAAGTCTGATTTTCTTGCCAGTAATTTTGCCACTTTTTCTCAATTGCCGTGAAATTATATTCCATTATGCCTTTTAATTTAGTCTGCGAAAATAAGTAAAAATTGAATGATGGCAAAATTAGTATTTAGTCTTTGTAAGTTAAAATACAATGTAGACCGATAACAATGGTCTAACAAGGTGAAGTTGATTTTGATGAACGATATATCTTTAAATCAATTAAGTAAACGGTTGCTTCCATTTTAATTGTTTATGCCCTACGGACAAAAAATATAGTTTGCAAATCAAAACTTAGCATACAATTTTTGTTTTATAGTCCGTAGGACTTCAAAGTTCATAAAAAACTACAAACAACTTCTTTTTTGTCCGTAGGACATAAACATTTTCTCCAATATTAGTGCTTAAAAAAGCATGCGTTTGTAAAAACCGAGATTACCTCCTTAGTGTAAATTAGGGATTGTCATACAATAAAACATCAAATACTGCATTCAACCTATTTTGGAAAAATAATTTTCACAAAGGCACCACTGTCTGTATTATTACCAATTTTAAGTTCAAAGTGATGTAAATCTAAAACATATTTGGCAAAAAATAAGTTTAAATGATATGATTTATCGTCGTCTTGAAAAGCTTGGAATGGATATAGAATATAATGTTTTGAAAACCCTTTTCCCTGATCACTTACAGTTAGTGTATAGTCATTTTCTGATTCAACAAGGGAAATTTCTATAGTTGAGTTTTCGGGAGAATACTGCATAGCGTTCTCAATAATACTTTTTAAAATGCTCTCTATCAAATCGGCATCTCCAAGTATTTCGATATTTTTATCAGAATGGCTTGTTAATTGAATAGCTTTTGAACGCAATTGGCTTGCTTTTTCACTTAAAATATTGGCAATTAGCCTTTCGGGAGCAAATTTAATTTTTGATAGTGCCGCTTCTTGATTAATAAACACTGCTTGGTTTTTCAAAATAAATTCCGCAGTTGAACTATTTGATTTAATCAAGTTCTCAATTTCATTAATAAGCACAGTTGGTTCTTGGTCGCTAATTTTTAATTTAAGCAAACTTACTGGAGTACTGAGATTATTTAACGATTGATTATATACATCTGTAAGTATTTTTATTAATTGCGATTGAGATTTTATAAGCGACTTTAGATTGTCTTTGTGTTTTTTAAATTCAACCTGTTTGTTTTTTAGCTCATTGGTAAATGTTTCTTCTTTTTTCTCAAGATATGTTTTGTGATAGTTTAAAAGATCTCTGGCTTTTTTTAATTCGACATGAGTTGAGACTCTTAGTAGCAATTCGTCAGCTTTAAATGGTTTTGTAATATAGTCAACGCCGCCATATTGAAAACCTAAAGTAAGACTATCAATATCGGTTTTTGCAGTAACAAAAACAATAGGAATATGCTTTCGATGCTCAATATTTTTTATTCTTCGACATGTTTCAAATCCGTCAATACCAGGCATCATCACATCTAGCAGAATTAAATCAAACTCTTCTTTTTCTACCATTAATATTGCATTTTTTCCACTAGAGGCATATTCTACTTCATAGTTATCTTCTTTAAGGTGATTTGCTAATACTTGAATGTTTTTAGCATTATCGTCAACTACTAGTACTCTATTTTTTATTTTATAACTACGGCTCATAAATTCATTTTTAAATTAGATTCTATTTTCTGATATAAGACTTTTGATATAATGGGCTTTTGTATATAATCGTCGCAATATTTGTCCATATCTTGGTCCTCTTTTGAATTAAGATTGAAAGCAGTTTGAGCAATTATAGGCAAATCTGGATTAAATGCTTTAATCCTTTTTGAGGCTTCAATTCCATCAATGCCAGGTAATCTTATGTCCATCAATACCAAATTAATTGTGCTATCCTGTTTAACTGCATCTATTGCTTTTTGTCCGTCTTCTGCAACAACAATACCATAACCAGCCATTTGCAATATTTTACTTAAATAAAATATATTGTACTCTTCGTCTTCGACAATTAATATTTTAATGTTTCGCAAATCATGGTATTTTAAAGTCTCTGTTTTGGGATTATAACTAGTATCTTTAATTGCAAATTTATAAATTGCTTCATTAGATGCTGTAATTTCAATGTTAAAACTTGTACTAATTTTACTAGCTAAGTCTTTTAATATTTCTAGCATAACTGTGTCTGGATTAATTTTTTCTTTTTTTGAAACTACTTTAATAAATAAAACATACGAGCGTTCTACATAATTCACACCTATTTCAATAATTTTGGGACTACAATTGTTAACAATAGTCAATACAGTGCCAGTAATTAAGCTTTTTAGCTTTCCTGGATCAGTATATATAAATTCTAACCCTAGTGCAAGCATAGGGTTACAAATTATTTGAATATTATTATCAATAATTTTCATCAGAGATTCTTTTATATTATCTAAGCATTCAATCACATTAAAACGTTCAATATTTATGCTATATGTTTCTGATTTAAGTGATGCAAGATTATTAATATTTTCAATAATATCAAGTATTTTGCGTGCATTTTTCTTAATTGGGTTTGAAGTAGCTTCATTAAGAATTTCGGTTATCGGATATCTAATTTCATCACTAATTTTTCCTATTAAAGCAATGGTTTCTTGTTCTTTCTTTTCAAGAATATTTAGTTTGTTTTGCGTTTGTTGCTCGAACGTTTTTTGCGTGGTAACATCGTCTATAGTCAGGAGACAATTTAGGTCATTTTCACCAATATAAATATGTGTACTTACAACAAAGTGATGTGTGTTTTCCCCCTGCGTGTATGACATTTCTTGATTTGAGATATTTGCTTTATTTTTAACCGAATTTGATATAATTGACAACAGTTCATTTGCAAGTTTTTCGAATTTAGTGTCTAAGAATAATTTGTCTATTTTTTTCCCCTGTATTTCAGTTTTAGATTTATCAAAATATTCTGCTGTTGCATTGTTTATATCAGTAATTATTAAATTCTTGTTTAAAAGAAAAAACATTGTTTTGGTGGAATTATAAACAGCTGCCAATTTTCTTTGATGATCTAAAATATTTAGTTCCAATTCTCTTTGTTTTTCAATTAGGACATGAATACCTACTATTTCTGATATATTTCCTAATTTATCAACATTATTTATTGAGAATTTATTAGAAAATAACAGATATTTACCATCAACATTTTGAAATCTGCATAAAATTGTAAAACTTGAATTTGTTTTATTTAATAACTCTTTAAAAATCTCTTTAACATTTTCTCTTTCATTTTGATGCATCAGTTCAAAGAATTGAGAAATTTTGCAATCTTTACATAATTCATTATATCCTAAAAGTTGAGAAAAAGAATCGTAGAACGAAAATGTGTCTCTGTAAGTTCTATACTTGGTAATGCCAGTATTAGTAAATTGCAAACAACTTTCCAAACCACTTACAATATCTTCGATTTTCTTTTGTGTGCTTACCCTTTGAGAAAAATCTTTTAAAACGCCATTATATCCAGTAATTGTTCCTTTAGAATTTTTTATTTCATTTATAGTTACAGAA
>JAQVPT010000198.1 GCA_028701945.1 Bacteroidales bacterium | reverse complement strand
ATATTCGCAAACATTTGTGAAGCTTGCAAGTTCTGAATCGCTTTATTTACACGTGGTGTAGAATGCTAGTCGTTATTAACGGTTAAGTAACGAATAAAAAAGCTATGTTAGAGATAAGGAAATTCGATAAGAAAATAAGTTTATCATTCGCTTCCCTACATATTTTTGATTATCTTTAAATTATCTATTCCAAGATTTTCCAAAACGTATTCATTCCATTTTTCTAAAGCATCATAATCTCGTCCTCTATCAGTTTCGTTAATAAGTTGTTTGGTAATGCCCTCCATTTTTGATGTGGTCGAATTATAAATTATTTCAATTTCGGATAAAGTGTATCTGTTACTATCTAATTGTTTTTGCATTTTTTGCCGTTCCATTTCACAAAGGTCAAAATAAATATTTATAAAAGCTCCCGTCTCTGGAGTTGCAGGATACTTGTAAACTGACCTCATCGTGTTAAACACTGTCCACGATTTGCAAATAGCTGAGTCCTCCGTCACACTGACATCTAGCAATATCTGAACTTCTAATCGACATAAATCTCCGGGAAAAGCACTTTGGGCACTTTCAAAAAAGTCCTTGTATTTCGCAGCCTTAGCAAAAACAAGTCTTTTGTCCGAAAACCAAAACATAAAAATTTGTGACGACATATTAATCCCTTCGTTTGTCCAGTAGCCTTTTACATGCTCATTATTCTCGTCATACCCCAAGTATTTACTTTCGATGTTTAGACTCTGTCCTATTTCAAATTTACTTTTCTGGTCTTTAGTAAGCTGTACAATATTGTTAGTTTTCCAAAAATCATAATTATATGGAAATAAAGACATTAAAGCATAATCATTATAGTCAAAATCATAATCAAAAAAAGGCAGCAAAAACGGATTTCCATAATCATAATAATAAATCAAACCTTTAGAACTTATTTTTGATTTTACAATCTTAAAATCTGATTTTGAAATTAACACACTTCCTCGACTATCGTAGATAAAATCATAATCAAAAACTGTATAATCAGGTAAATATTTGTTGTTTGGATTAAACGAATTACTGATATTTAAACTAAAATTATTGATTGTATCAACAACAGCCTCTGGAGCTAATGGATAGATTTTCGTGTTTTCAGTAACTAAATTTATTTTTAGTACTTGCATTGTTTCCTTATCAATCCAAACATCACCATAAAAATACTTGTCAAAATTATCATAAGGCTCAAATTTTATATGGTAGATCAGTCCGTCAAAACTTAGCAATTCAAGTTTAAATAACCTCTTCATCATAATCTTACTATACTGAAAGGGACAGGAAGGGAATATTTCATTTTTTTCAAAAAAGCAAAATTGCCCCATTGCTTTTGATGAATGTAATGAGAAAAAATAATTCTCGGCTGGTTGTGAAAACACTTTGCCATTTCGAAATTTTAAATCAGTAATTTTAGCACCAGTTACCCTTGCGTTATAAAAACACTCTAGTAATTCGACTGTCTTTTCTTCTTGTTTTTCTGGGCTAAATATTTTAAGTTCTGTTACAACTGTTTTAAGAGAATCCTTACTGGTTTTATGACTAAACATTTCAAGTGGTGTTGCTTTCGATTCTAGTGCATAATATGCTTTTGAGATATGAGACGCTTTGTTTTGCTGAAGATTTTTACGACTTTTTGTTAATATATCGTACAAGTAATCACTTTTAGCATGTATTTCAACTTCTTGCAATTCATAAGTGTTTTTATCCAGAAATACAATTTTGTCGTCTCTCAAAGATGCGGCAGTTATAGATTTGTTTTGATAACCCAAATATGAAAATTCCAAAACATCATTTGCAGATTTTACATTAATACCAAACAATCCATCAGAATTTGTAATAGTGCCTCTGTTTGTTCCAACAACTGATACATTACAATAAGGCAGTATCTCGTTAGTCTGCTTGTCTTTTACTATTGCAGAAACCATAGTCTGACAATATGTATTTATGGACAAAAAGAATAAAACTACTACTAAATTAAAATATCTCATAGTTTTAAAAATTTAAGACTTAAACTTTCGTTTCAGGTTTATAACAAAACAATATTGGTATAAAAATACAAAAAAACACTTAGTACATGACAAAATTTTTGTCATAATCTTTGCTGACCAGAAAATTGGTCATCGCAAAGATATACGCCAAAAACAGCATCTCGTTTATTTGTAACCCCAGACTACGAATAAATTCTTGTCTGGGGTTACAAACATTAAGCCTATCCAGGCTTTTTAGATTTTTTAAATAAGCTGCTTTGTGAAAAATGTGATTTTTTTTCATGTACTAAGAAAAAAACATTAAAGATTATCAAAACTATCCAAACAAAAATATTTTTCTAATAAGTCAAAATACTACTTTTGTCTTTTTAAATTAATTTAATGGATTGGACAAGAAAACAATTATCTATTTTAGGCATAGTGGCGATAACATCATTTATGGGAACATTTCTGATCTCATCAATAAATATTGCATTACCTGCGATTGAAAAAAGCTTTAGCCTTAATGCTCTCGAATTAAGTTGGGTTGTAACCTCATTTTTGCTTTCTACTGCAATATTTTTGTTGCCAGTTGGCAGATGGGGAGATTTAAGTGGAATTAAAAAACTTTTTAAGATTGGTGTTGTAATTTTTTCTTTGTCTTCATTAATTTGTGGAATTGCAGGAACAGGTTTTTGGCTTATTCTTTTCAGATTTATTCAAGGAATTGGTGCAGCTTTTACTAGTACTACTGGACCTGCAATACTAGTATCTTCATTTTCGGCGAAATATCGAGGGCGAGTTTTAGGAATGTCGGTTGCAGCAGTTTATCTTGGACTTGCATTTGGCCCTTTTGTAGGAGGTTTTTTAACTCAATATCTTGGTTGGAGGTCAATATTTTTTATTTCAGCCGCTTTGGGACTTACCACCGCAGCAATTGCCTTTGTTTTTTTAGGGAAAGACAATATTGTGGACGATACAAAGAAAAAAATCAATCTAAAAGGAACGATGTTTTATATAATAGGACTAATTTGCTTAGTTTATGGCTCGTCTCAAATACCTGCTGCATGGGGTTGGATGTTGATGTTTGTTGGGGCGATTTTTCTTGTCGCTTTTTGGTTTATAGAAACACGTTCTTATGCTCCCGTAATTGACACCAAGTTATTTAGTCAAAATCGGCTTTTTGCATACTCTAATATTGCAGCATTAATAAATTATAGTGCCACTTTTGCGATAGTTTTTTTATTAAGTCTGTTTCTTCAAAAAGTTAAAGGATTAAATCCACGAGATGCTGGACTTATTTTAGTTGCTCAACCAATAATAATGGCGATATTTTCTCCAATAGCTGGACGATTATCCGACAAAATACAAGCCCGTTTTTTAACAACTGCGGGAATGGCTATGTGCACTATTGGACTTGCTGCATTTTACTTTATCGGTGAAACAACGCCTATATCCTTAATTGTTGCAACTCTTATTTGGCTAGGTTTTGGATTTGCTATGTTTTCTTCACCTAATATGAGTACCATAATGGGCTCAGTTCCAAAAACTGCTTATGGACAAGCATCAGGAACCGCTGCAACAATGAGAGTGCTTGGACAAATTGTAAGCATGACTATTGTAAGTTTGTTTTTTGCCTCATTATTTGGTAAAACGGCAATGGAATATGTAGAAAATGATATTTTTATTAAAGCGACTAATTGGGCATTTGCAAGTTTTGCCTTAATTTCATTTGTTGGTATTTACTTTTCATACAAGAGAGGAAAAGTTGATAAAAGTTGAATTTGATGCGATTGATATTGTTTAAAAGCACATAAAAAGAAATAAAAATCGCTTTTAAATATGTTTTGCTTTGTAATATTTCATATATTTGTTAAATATTAAGTAAGAGTGAAAGTGGAAACCATACGTGTATTACATTTTTCTTAGGTTTATATGACTGAATTTATATACAGATAAACTAATTATCGCCAACTATGAGTCGTCTGGAATAACTGCCACATAATTTAGTAGTTTAGATGCTTAAATAGTCAAGATAACTTAATCTGTAATCGTTGTGAATAAGAAGCTTATTAAAACAAAAAAACAAGGAGACTAAGGTATTATTATTAAAACCATTAAAAACTTATTATTATGAAAAAGTTAATTTTTTATTTCGCATTTGTGAGTTCTATGCTTGTTTTGTTTTCATCTTGTAAAAAGGATGATGATAATAATGATGACATTAATAATGAAGACAATAAAACAAAGAAAAATTATGTCGTTGCGGCAAGTTATGGCGACTTAATCTCATTTTCAATTGACAAAGAAAACATGTCGTATTCCTTTAATAACGAAACCACTAATCAAACGGGGAATGGAAGTTTTGTAATGTCACCTAACCCCAGACTATCGGGAGTATATGAAGTAAATCAGTCTGGGACAACGCAATATATTGTTGAAATACCTGATGTTATTACAATCACATCTTTACAGTTGGGTAATCCTCTAAACAAAATGGCGGTTGGACTATCTGCTGATTTACACAATTCAAATACTTACACAATTGCCGATTTTGCTGGAAAGTACCTTTATATGAATTTTGATGACGGAGAAAAATATCCTGGAGAGTTTTGGGGTGGGACTCAAATCAATTCAGATGGCACCTATACTGTAGGACCAGGAGATGAAAATATTACAAATTTCTCATTTGTAGGCTATGGAAATGGAAATATGAGTATTGATGAAAATGATAATTCAAGAATATTATTTTATGAAATAGGTAGTACGGAGCCTGTTATTGGAATTGTTTTACCAGGTAAAGCCCTATTAATAGATAATGGAATTGGAAACGGATTTTCATTGGGAGTAGCCTATCCTAACTCTCCAGTAAGTCAAAGCTCATTAGCCGGTTCGTATAAGGGAATTTTATTAACTACTGGTTCCGGACAAGGAGCTATGAATTTTGAGATTCCTGCAAGCGGAAGTGGATTATCTTATTATGTCAAATTTAATAGTGGAGAAACTTATGACGTTGTTAATGGGAGTTCCGCTACTAATGTAGTTAATAGCTTTGAGAGAGTTTCGACTTTGAACAATGTCTTTAAAATGGTGCAAACAATTACTTTAGATGGTGATCCACCGTTTGAGTCTACTGCTTATTTTGTTATGCTGCCTGGTGATATTTTGATGTATTTTGGAATAGAAGAAGATGATCAAAATAATGAATATGTAGCTGCGTATGGAATATCTGGTAAGATAAATTAGAAATGTTGAAAATAATTTGTGTTTTGTATTCCGATATACAGATTTTTATAAGGAAATGAAAGATGAAAGAATTACGTTAGGTAACAACAAACAAGCACAATAGCCATGCCGCAGGCGCAACACAGGGCTACATGTGCCTGTTTGCAACCGTTACAAACAAGCCGAGAAAACACGGCATACAATTAAACTTGAAAAATAAACAAATAAAATACAGAAATAAAATCAGCCTAGATAATCGTAAAACAACCTTACAATTAACCCAAAGAGAAGTTTAATCTCAATTAAAACATCTAAAAAAAGGAGGAAACAAATCATGAAAACAACAACAATTAGTTCAATTGTAATTTTGATGCTTATATTAAATTCCGGATTGGCTCATTCTCAATCAATAGGTAGTAATAAGCATTTTGAAAGTCTATTAGATTCCAGTTATCAAGCAAAAAGGCACAAATCTGTCGGCTTTGAACATAATCAAGAATTATTTTCATGCCCGTTTCAAAACTATCATTTTAAGGAATCAGAGGATCTTGTAGTTCTGAAATTAGACAGCATAATCATGAACGAGGAACGGAAATCTCAGTTTACTTATGACGACAGTGGAAACACACTTCAAAGTGCCAATTTTTCATGGAGTTCGACTACTGAAGATTGGATTCCAACAAATTGCTATGAGTACAGTTATAATGAAAATAATCAAATCATTTGTAAAATATATTACGAGTACTTTCCCAGTGTTGAACAACTATTGTCTGTATCCAGATATGAGTATACTTTTGATAATAACGATCAATTAGTTCAGATGCTTTATTATTTAATAAATGACGACAATGTTTTAGCTCTCGCATCAAAAATGGAATATTCTTATAATACAAGTAATTTACTAGACAATAGTGTTCTCTCAATTTGGGATAATCAAACAGGGCAATGGCAATTTTCAAATAAAGATGAATTTGAATATAACACAAATGGAGATATAGTTTTTGAATTAAGATATAATTGGGGCAACGTTTCAAATCAGTGGACTGCTGAGTGGAAAATAATATCCGATTATGATGAACAAAATAATCTGACTATCCAGAGTTATTATGATTGTTTTGAAAATCCAGATGATTGTTCTATTGTGTGGGAAAATCAATATATATACGATGGTAATTCTAATTTGATATTAGAAACTTATTTTAGTGTGGATGAAATGAGTCAGCAATTAAATCCAAATTCGAAAATACAATACTCATACGACACTCAAAATAAACTTATTGAAGCAGTAGATTTTAATTGTATTTATAATGTTACCCCTGTTGAATGGTACGAAATAAACAAATACAATAACATTTATAATAATGACGATCTTATAAGCGAGCAAACATTGTCACTATGGAATTTTGATTTAAACATGTATATACTTAGGGCTTCCTCATTTATGGGTTAAATTGTTGAAAAACAATGCAATTAGTGCAAAATAAGTTTGTTTATATGATAAGTTATAGCTATATTTGTGGAATAACTTTGCATTTATGATAAACTACGAAAG
>JAQVPT010000197.1 GCA_028701945.1 Bacteroidales bacterium | reverse complement strand
AAATAAAGTATCTTCCCATTATAAACCATATTACTTAATAAATTATCTGCATCAGGATTAAATAAATATCTATCTTGTGCCCATGCAGTAAGAACATCAATAGGAATTTGCTCTGGCACCATTTCATCTTTTGCATATTGTGGGATTCCCAACATATCATATAACTGACAGTCTTTCCCAAGATATTTATCAAGCCCTATGGCAATAAACCCATCAATTAGCACAACCGAATGATTAAAACCTGCAATAAAAGACACAATTCGAGGAACTTCTTCATCGGGATAATAAAATAAGAGATGTTTAAAACCTTCTGTTAGTTCACTGTTCAATACACTGCAATCAGAATATACTTTATTAACTTCCCTATTTGCCTCAACAACCGAATAGTCATTAAGAAAAGTATTAAGATATATTAGATATGATGAATTGTCAACTCCGCCAATACTAATTATCTCATTATTATATATTTCAAAAAAATCGCCATATCGATCCTGCAAGCTTTCTATTGCTTTCCAAGAATTATCAACATCTAACAATTCTCTATCAAATCTCTCAAGCTCCAAATTCAGTTCAATGTCAGAAACATCAACATCAAGAGGATTGCGATTTTTTACATAATGTCTGACGATAAAAAACACTAATGTAGCTAAAACAATTATTGCAGAAATGTATATTAAATTCTTCTTCATTGTAACAAGTTAAAGAAAATATTTTGTACTTTTGTAATATATTAATTTAAAAACCATAAAGATATGAAAAAAATTATTGTATGCATATTCGCTTTAATTTTAACTGGAAATATTTTTGCTCAAAAAGTTTCAGGTGGCTTATTTGTTGGACCTACTATGTCGTGGATGAGCACTGACAGTAAAATTATTGACCTCGATGGAATGAAATTAGGATATAATTTTGGAGCACTCTTAGACTTCAATATTACCGACAACTTCGCAATTTCGACAGGAATTCAGTTTAACAAATTAGGTGGCAATATCAGTTTTATTAATGGTGCTTTGAACGTTACGCCTGAACAAAGTACTGTTTATGACACTCTTCGTCCTGGTAGTTCAATAAAATACAATCTTAATTATCTCGCAATACCGTTTGGCTTTAAAGGAAAAACTAATGAAATAGGATACCTCACTTATTTCCTTAAAGCTGGTGTAACACCACTAATTAACATCAAAGCACTCGGCACAATAGATGCAATGCAAATGGATAATACAGTTAAAACTGAAGAAGATGTGCTCTTAAACAAAGAAATTGCACTTTTCAACATCGGATGGCACATAGGTGGCGGAGCAGAGTATGTCCTCGCAGGCAACACAAGATTGATATTTGAATTACTTTATACTGGAGGATTATTAAATGTTAATAGAACAGATGTGTTTTTAAATGCTAATATGAATGAAACTGCAAGACCAAAAGTTATTTTAAACGACATACATCTCAAAGTAGGTATTTTATTCTAAACATTATAAATCAAAACATTATACTCGGGCTAGGGTTTGTCAAACAACCCTTAGTAGCCCGAGTTTTTTTTAATCTGGTAATAACATGAAAATAGCACTCTCACAATTAAATTTTCATATCGGTAATCTGAAATATAATTCAGAGAAAATTATAAATGCTATAAATAAAGCGAAATCAGAAAATGTTGACCTAATAATTTTTTCTGAGCTTTCGGTTTGCGGATATAGTCCTTTAGATATGTTAGAAAATAAAGGATTTATCAAAGATTGTGAAAATGCAATTAATGAAATCGTTACGCACACAAAAGGGATTGCTGCAATAATTGGAGCTCCAACAATAAATCCGAATCAGAAAGGAAAAACCCTTTACAACTCAGCTATTTTCATAGAAAATGGAGACATAATAAAGACTATCAACAAAACCATACTGCCAACTTATGATGTTTTTGATGAATATCGTCATTTTGAACCAAATGATATTTTCGAAATAATTGAATATAAAAACAAAAAGATAGCGGTAACTATTTGTGAAGATCTTTGGGATGAACAAAAAGCTTTTGGCAATTTTGATAAAGATACGCTGTATCAAAGGAGTCCTTTAAAATATCTTTCAAAATACAAACCCGATTTTATTGTAAATATTGCTGCATCACCATATTCGCATAATCACGCAAACACAAGAACCGAAATACTTAGCAACAATGCAATAAAATATTCAACACCTATTATATATGTAAATCAAACAGGTGCCAATACCGACTTAATATTTGACGGAGGCAGCTTGGTTATTAATAGTAAAGGACAAAAAGTTGTTGAGGCTAATTATTTTGAGGAAGATTTTAAAACAGTGAATATTGACAATATTGACCAATTAAACGAAATTCAAAAAGTAGAACTCAGCAAATATACCTATATATATAAAGCTTTAGTTTTGGGTGTAAAAGATTACTTTAAAAAATCTGGTTTTAAAAAGGCTGTTCTTGGATTATCAGGAGGTATAGATTCGGCATTAACACTTGCAATAGCGGCAGGAGCATTAGGATCAGAAAATGTCGAAGCTATTCTTATGCCCTCAGCCTATTCGAGCGAGCATTCTGTAACTGATGCTGTTGACATGGCTGAACGCTGCAAAATTAAGTATCACATTATCAATATTGAGGAACTTCGCCAGAGTTTTGAAAAAACTATGGCAAGTGTTTTTAAAGGAACAGAACCCGGAATTACAGAAGAAAACTTACAAGCAAGAATTAGAGGCAGCATTTTAATGGCCTATTCAAATAAATTTGGAAACATTGTTCTAAACCATTCAAATAAAAGCGAAATAGCTGTGGGGTATTCTACAATGTATGGCGATATGAATGGAGCAATATCAGTTATTGGTGATATTTACAAAACAGAGGTTTATGAACTTTCAAATTATATAAATCAAAACATCAAAGACATAATCCCTCAAAACACAATAACTAAAGCTCCTTCAGCGGAATTAAGACCAAACCAAAAAGACGACGATTCGCTGCCCGACTATGAACTGCTAGACCGAATACTTTTTGAATATATTGAAAATAAATTATCAGCAGATGAGATAGAAAAACTCACTGATAACCGAGAAACTATCGATTTTGTAATCAAACTTGTTACTAAAAGTGAATTCAAACGTTTTCAATCGCCTCCAATCCTACGTATGTCATTAAAAGCATTCGGTTTTGGAAGGAGGATTCCTATTGTTGCGAAGTTTTAAATCTCTTTTATCAGGACATGCACATACTTTTTTGGTGCATAGCAATCCAAAACGCATGACAAGCGAGCGTGCGAGCTCAACGAAGTTAAAAGAAAAGTATGCGTTTTCCTTGTCTCTTTTATGAAATGAATATTATTTTTGTATCTTTAACGATTGAATAAAAAAAATAAATTAAATTATGAAAAAACTAATATTACTTATTTTGGTAGGCGGCATTTTACTCATCCTAAGTTCATGTGGTGGGCCAAAAGCCGATGTTACAAAGATGCTTAAAATCTATGATGAATACACTGAAGTTGCTGTAAAAGCATCAATCGACAAAGTTTTAGATGAAAAAGAAATTCAAGAGCTGAATGAAATAATGGCACGTATCGAAAAGTTTGGCGAAGAAATGGACGAAAAATATGAAGACAACGAGGACGCAACAAAAGAATTTGAAACTTATATGTCGGAAGACAAAAACAAAGAAATTGTCAAAAAATATACTCGAGCATTAATGTCGCTATGGGGTTGCGAAGGGGCTGAAAAACTTAAATAATCGATAATTTATTAAAAACATCGAATTATTAGCAGATTATTGTTTGAACTTTAAAAAAAAATGCTTTAATTTACACTTTAAATAATTTTATAAACTTAAATTGTATCAATTATGAAAAAAATCGCTATTTTATTAAGCTTAGCTGCTTTTATTCTTACTTTAGCATCATGTGGCGGACCAGAAGCGGACGCAAAAAAAATGGTTAGCAAAATCGAAAAGTACACTGAAGTTGCAAAAGCAGCCGCAGAGGACAAAAAAATTGACGATGCTGAAATCGAACAATTAAAAAAATTAGGCGAAGAGCTTGACGCTTTTGAAAAAGAGATGGACACAAAGTACAAAGATGACAAAGAAGGAAAAGAAGCCATGGAAAAATACATGGAAGACAACAAAGCAGACCTTGAGGGAATTTACGAGGAGTTTTTCTCTGCTATGATGGCTCTTTACGAATGTGAAGGTTCTGACAAATTAGACTAGTAAAAGAACTCTCAAAATAAAAAAAAGACTGTTGATAACAGTCTTTTTTTTATGCCCTAAATCTCAACGATCTTGCAAAGAACGTTGTTTTATTAAGCCAAATAGCTTTTGTTTTTGTCCTTGCCTCATGCAGCGTAACAGAATCTATAGTGCTTGCAAGCTTCAAAAAAAGCCTCG
The DNA here is from genome assembly GCA_028701945.1 of Bacteroidales bacterium. Lineage (GTDB taxonomy): Bacteria > Bacteroidota > Bacteroidia > Bacteroidales > ML635J-15 > Bact-19. Next base: position 2,443 of record JAQVPT010000197.1, on the reverse strand, counting down.
CCAAAAGAACGATCCTAAATTCGATGTAAAATCATTTGCTTATCAAATGACCAACGGTGTAGATCTTTCTGAAATTACCGGAGTCAATATCAATACCATCCTTACGATAATGACAGAAACAGGCTTTGAACTAAAAAGCAAATTCAAATCATGTAATCATTTTTCCTCGTGGTTAGGATTTGCCCCAAATCGAAAAATCACAGGAGGAAAAGTGATGAGCTCCAACACGCCAAAAGTTAGAAACCCTTTATCTTATGCCATTCGGCAAGCTGCAAATGCTGCTGGTAATAGTGAAGGGCGCTTAGGCGACTTTTTCCGAAGGATCGCGTATCGGAAAGGTAGGTCAGTAGCGATTATTGCCACAGCGAGAAAAATTGCAGTTATAATTTACAAAATGTTAGAAACCAAAAAAGCATACTCATACGAATACGCTGAAGATGAATTAAAAAAAATCAGAGAGTTACAAATTAAAAAGACACAAAGAATAATTAAACACTTTAACATAAAAGGTTCTGAATTACAGCCTTCTGTTTAACACAACTTTGTAAAATAAGCTGCATCAATATACTGTTCATAGAGCAGTAGTAGATACTTATGGTTATTTTAGTGAAAGAAGTTATATATGAGAACCGAGTTTACGAGCTCACTTCTACGTAGCTCGATGCAGCGCAGCTAAAACTTCTTATTTTTAAGTCTTTACTCTCAAATCTTCAATTTTAGAAAGAATAGTTCTAAAATTTTCTTGTTCTACCTACAAACGGAGTAATGAAGGATGCTTTTTGGAAAAAGCACAAATACACGATACTCACTGACACATATTGCACATTGGTTGAATACGAACTAATAGCGAAAGAAGAACTAAATCAAGAAGTTTATAATAAAGCAAAAAAAATATTTTCACAGCTAACATATTATCTTTCATTGATGTCCGATAAAAATTTAAAAAGATATATTTAGGTTAAATAAAAAGAATATGTCGTCCCTGACGGGACTTCTAAAGCCTTGATTACTTAGTTCTTACCAAAATAATGTCCCTACGGGACTAACACCGTTAGGTGTTAAATATTGGTAAAATGAAACTAAGCCAATAAAACAAGAAGTCTCGTAGGCACGTTATATTTCAATCGTTACATGATTTTTTTTCTAAAATTTAACCGGACAATAATGATTATCTTTATTTAATAACTTTTAGAGACCAATGTTTATCATAAAAGGAGAAATAATACTACAAAAAGAAGGAATGCGATTAAATAAACACGTGGCTGATATATGAATTTGCGATTTAAAGAAACGGAAAATACATATAAATAAGTATCAATAATTTAGGCAAAAACATTGAACTGAGAACTATTGACCCCTGAAGCTTTAGCTCGGCGAAACCAATATGCTTGACTTCAAACAATTTTTTAATGTAATCTTTGTTTTATACAAAAACTTTCCTTACATTTACCCAAAGTAATGTTTTAAATTTATTAAGGCTGATGAAATTTAGACTAAACACTAAAATAAATTTAATTTTATATTGTCTTTTGTTGGTTGTGACACCTTTTCTAATGTTGCAAAACTATCTTCAAGATGCAATAGGAAAACTTTCAGGATTTTCATTTCCCATTGGAAATCATGACTTTCCATTTATTCTTTTACTCGCTGTTTTATTAGCCATTCCAGGGATATTCTATTTGATTAAAAACTATTCGCACAAAAGATTATTAGGTATTGCTTTAGTAACAATATTGTTAATAATAGCTTATAATACAAGTGATTACTATTTTAATCATCATTTTTATGACCTTCAGCATAATTGGCATTACATAGCCTACGGATTATTTTCTTGGCTAGCATGGAGGCATTTCTCGTCCAAAGGACTAAGTGCCGGTAAAATTATTTTAAGAACTTTTTTAATGGCGTTTTCAATGTCATTGTTCGATGAACTTACCCAAGTTTTCATTTCTGATAGAGTCTTTGATTTGTCAGATGTAGCAAAGGATTTATGGGGATGTATAACTGGTCTCGCTTTTATAAATTTCGTAGTTTATGAATTTGAATTCACTAATTTCAAAAAATTCTGGCCACAAGATAAAAAACATTTCAGTGAATTTCCAGCATGGATTTTAAGTTTGGAGTTTATATTTACTATTATCTTCTTAAACGTGTCATCAATTTTGTCAGATGCGATTTATGTAAGAGAAGCTGTGATTTTTACACTCCTAATTTTTGCAATTATATTCTTTATATTTAAGTTATTATCCAATAAAATAGCCCGAAAAATTGTAATTGGAATAACATCCTTAATTATTGCATCAATAATACTAACTCTTACATTTTCAGAAGCAGAGGTTAAACTTGAAAATAAAAATTTATTTTATTATAAAAATATACCTATTGTTTATTTCGATTTAATGATTTACCCCAATGGCATGATTAGACCAGTTGACAAAAAAAC
>JAQVPT010000011.1 GCA_028701945.1 Bacteroidales bacterium | reverse complement strand
CAAATTAAGATACTCATCTGGCTGCTTTATGCTTTTACGATATTTAATTGAATCCGGGTTGGGATTTAATGCAACAAAATGGCCAGATTCTAAACCAATAAATAATGTATCATCAACAAATAAAGCCGTGCCATCAACATCTCTGCTGAATGAACCACCTTTAACTGAATTATATCTCCATAGCTCTTTTCCAGTTTTATATGATACCGCTCTATAACTCGGAATAATATCATCCCAAACCTCTTTTTCAAATCCTCTACGGCTACCTTGAAAAATCACATATTTATTGGGGTCGGATTCTTTTTTGTGAGGATTTACCCACATACTGCCAGAACTTTTAATCACATCATCATAAGCATACTCCCAAATAACTTTCCCTGTTTCGGCATCTATCTTTCTAAGATTATAATCATAAGCTCCTTGAATAAGAAACAACTTTTGACCTTCCTGCACAAGAAGTGGCTGTCCAGTCCAACCTGCGCCATACATTAATACAGTATCTTTAGTTTTGTTTGGGATAACTGTGTGACCTCCACCCAAATTTGTCTTCCAAATCACATCAAGTTTTTCGGGAGCCTGATTTCCATAATAGTTTCTAGTATCATTGCCGAGAAATGTGGGTATAATAAAATGTACACTATCCTGTGAAAAACAAGTTATAGAAGACAAAAATAAGAAGAAAAATATTTTAATCAAACGTAACTCCTGGATATTCAGTAAGTTTAAGAATTTGCTCATATTCATCTGGTGAAGGAGTAAGCATATAACGTAATGGGTTTACAGCTGCTCCGTTAATAAGTATTTCATAATGTAGATGTGGACCTGTAGATAGTCCGGTATTTCCGACAGTTCCAATTTGTTCTCCACGTTTGACTTTTTGTCCGTTTTTTACATTAATAGTATTCAAGTGAGCATATCTTGTCGAAAGTCCGTCAACTCCATGGTCAATAAGAATTGAATTTCCATAACCGCTGCCTGTATTATTTCGCTCGATACCAATAATGGTTCCTCCGCCCGATGCGTAAATGGGTGTTCCCTGAGCTGCGGTTAAATCTAAGCCTTTGTGCATGTGTACTATCCCAAGTATCGGATGTGGTCGATAACCAAAAAACGAACCTATCCGTGTGAGCTCATTAACATGAATTGGCTGCAAAATAGGCAAAGCAAGATAAGTTGCTTTTCTTTCTTTAATTTCTTTAATCAGTTCGTTATACGAAAGCGATTGAATATTCAGTTTAGTCTCAACTTTATCTAATTTCTTTGCAATATCTTTTACAATATCCGTACTTTCATAACCCTCAAGATGTTTATATCTGTTTGAACCACCAACACCAGAATTTCTAATTGTAAAAGGGATACTATCTTGTTCATAAGTTGTTCGGTAGATGAAATTATCCCTATCCGCAATATCTTCAAGTAATTTATCGCTTTCGTCAAGACGTTGGTTCATCTTTAAATAATTCTCTTTCAAAAATTTATTTTCAGTCCTCAATAATCTTTCTTCTGGAGACTCAAATACAACGATATACAAGAACATAATTAATGCTCCAAATACTACCGAAGAAATCGTATATGGTATAGATTTAATCAGCGTTCTTTTGAAACTAAATTTAATTTTCTCGTACTGGAGAGTTTCAGGATTATATTTAAATTTTTCTTTGAAAAACTTCATTAAATTTTGTTTGACTCCTTATTATCAATAAATTTTTGTGCAAATTTAAGAATTTACTCTAAATTTGCAAATTCTAACAATTAATAATATACGTAAACAAGTAAAATAAGATAAAATGATGAATTCTAAGCAGATACGTAACACTTTTAAGGGGTATTTTGAACAAAAAGGGCATAAAATAGTACCAAGCGACTCTATGATTATCAAGGGAGACCCTACTTTAATGTTTACAAATGCAGGGATGAACCAGTTTAAAGACATTTTTCTCGACATCAGGAAACCCGAATTTAAAAGACTTGCTAACTCGCAAAAATGCCTTCGTGTATCGGGGAAACACAACGACTTGGAGGATGTGGGACGAGATACATATCATCATACAATGTTCGAGATGTTAGGAAACTGGTCGTTTGGTGATTATTTTAAAGCCGAAGCAATTGAATACGCTTGGGAACTACTTACAGATGTATTCAAAATTGAAAAAGACCGATTATATATTACGGTTTTTGGTGGTGATAGCAACGACAACATGCCTGTCGACACCGAAGCTGAAGATATTTGGGAAAAATTCGTTCCAAAAGATAGAATATTGCATGGATCAAAAAAAGATAATTTTTGGGAAATGGGAGAAACAGGACCTTGTGGACCTTGCTCCGAAATACATATCGACTTACGCGACGATTCTGAAAGACAACAAATAAACGGCAGAGATTTGGTCAATTTAGACCACAACGAAGTTATCGAAATTTGGAATCTTGTTTTTATACAGTTTAACAGAAAACATGACGGAAGCCTGTACCCACTACCACAAAAACATGTCGATACAGGAATGGGATTTGAAAGATTATGTGCGGTTTTACAAGGCAAAAAATCAAATTACGATACCGACCTTTTTCAGACGCTAATTAAAGAAATCACCAAGATTTCAGGTAAAGATTACGGTAAAGATATTAAAACGGATATGGCTCTCAGAGTGGTTTCAGACCATTTGCGAGCAGTGGCTTTTGCAATTGCAGACGGGCAACTACCATCAAACAATAAAGCTGGATATGTTATCAGACGAATTTTAAGACGTGCGGTAAGATATGCATATTCGTTTCTAAATATTAAAGAACCTTTTATGTTTAAATTGGTCGAAACTCTTGCCGATCTAATGGGCGAGGCTTTCCCAGAGCTTCTAACTCAAAAAGAATTAGTTACAAATGTTATTAAAGAAGAAGAAACTGTTTTTTTACGAACTCTCGACAAAGGAATTAGACTAATCGAACAGGAAATCGAAAAAAACAAAACAGAAAATAAAACAGAAATAGGCGGAAAAGAAGCATTTATACTTTACGATACTTACGGATTCCCTTTTGACCTTACTGAGTTAATATCAAGAGAGAACGGCCTGACGGTTAACAAATCTGAGTTTGATGCAGAAATGAAAAAGCAAAAAGACCGTGCTCGAAATGCCGCAGATGTGGACACCAGTGAATGGACAGTTTTATTACCCAATAGCAAAGACTGTGAATTTGTTGGATATGATACAACCGAAAACAATGTCAAAATATCAAAATACAGAAAAGTAGAACAACAAAAATCTGTTCTTTACCATCTTGTATTTGACAACACTCCTTTTTACGCCGAAGGCGGGGGACAAGTTGGTGATACAGGTTTTATCGAAAGTAACGAAAAGAAATATAGCATCATAAATACAATTAAAGAGCATAACGAAACAATTCATATTTTAAAACAATTGCCAGATAACCCAGCTGATGTATTTCATGCTGTTGTCGGCAAACAAAAAAGAGACGCAACTGCCGCAAACCACACAGCAACTCACCTATTGCATCATGCCCTACGTGAAGTTCTTGGAACTCATGTTGAACAAAAAGGCTCACTCGTTGATAGCGACAGATTAAGATTTGATTTTTCACACTTTAATAAAATGACAAATCAAGAAATTCGTGAAGTCGAAACCAAAGTCAATAAAATAGTTCGTGAAAACATTATTTTAGAAGAAAACAGACTTGTGAAGATTGACGAAGCGAAAAATATGGGAGCAATTTCATTATTTGGCGAAAAATATGGTGATGAAGTAAGAGTTATTAAATTCGGCGACTCTGTCGAGCTTTGTGGTGGCACACATACACAAAGTACTGGAAAAATAGGCTTCTTTAAAATCATCTCCGAAGGTGGAGTTGCAGCAGGAATAAGAAGAATTGAAGCCATTACTGGCGAAATTGCCGAAAAAATGATACTTACAAAACTTGATGATTTACAAAAAATCTCAGAAAAGTTCAACAATCCAAAAGATATTGAAACTTCAGTTCAATCAATTATAGATGAAAATAATAATCTAAAAAAACAAATCGAAAAGTTTAATCTTGCTCAAATAAAGTCAATAAAAAAAGACCTAATTTCTAATGCTGAAGATTACGAAAATGTCAAAATTATAGTAAATTCGTTAGAATTATCTGACAGTAATGGACTTAAAGAGATTTGTGCACAAATTAGAGCTGAAGTTAAAACATTCGCTTGTGTGTTAGGAACTGTTATCGATGACAAGCCATATATTGCAATAGCTATTTCAGAAGATTTAACCAAAGATAAAAACCTAAATGCTGGCAATCTAATTCGCGAAGCTGCAAAACTTATTGATGGCGGCGGAGGCGGACAAGCATTTATTGCAACTGCTGGCGGTAAAAATCCTAATGGAATTGATAAAGCCCTTGAATTTGCAAAGGGAAGTATCAAGGAAACACTATAAATAGTGCCTGCAAGAAAACTCCGATAATTGCGTTACGCTTATTCTGAAAACAGTCATTTACAAGAGTAAACTCCTTGATTTTCAGAATTCGCAAGCCTTGTTCTCGAAGTTTTCTTATCAGACACTTGTCAAAAAAAGCAGTTCTCTTGTAAACACTAAATAATTGGGAAATAACTATAGGGTCAACGGATACTTTTAATGTAAAAAGCCTTTTGTCATGGTTTTTGGGTTGCAAAGCACCAAAAACACATGCCAAAAGAAATTGCACTGCAGATTTCAACCCAAGACCTTCACTGCGTTCGGTCATGGGTTAAAATAATTGAGCCTTTCAGGCTCAAAAGGTTTGTGCAATTCGTAGTGATTAAAGTACTATGAAAGTATGGGTTTGCACTGAAAACAACTACAATTAGGAACCTAAAGCCCTTCATTAGGCACGGTTTTTGCTGTAAAACACACATACTTATGGGAGCAGAAGCCTGAAAAGATGGCAGCTCAATAAAAATCGAATCAGTCTAATATTAAGTCAAATCAGTTAAAATACTGTTTTCAAAAACGAGTGTCAGCCGTAGTCAAAGATTAAAATTGACACAATAGTACTATGTTCTTTGAATTATTTACATGCAGCGATAATAAAAATTAGTATAATTTTAATTAGACAATTATGCAACAAAATAATTATTATGGAATTACAGGTTTTAAAGACAGTGGTCTTAAAGAAAACACAAAATCTGTACTTAGCAAACTCCTATTTTTATATCCTCGAATAGAAACTTTTCGAGTAAAAGATGTACCAAAAATACACAATACGGAAGCATCAGCATGGCTTTACATTAATTTATTAAAAAAAGGCATAAAAAAATATGATGCCCCTTATATTTCAGACAGAATATTGTTACTTCTTAAATATTGGATAAACACAAATGGTTTTATAACGATGACAGAAGTATTAGAAGTTCGCGATTATTGTGGATTAACAACATCAGAATATCTTGAAAGATTGTGCGATATCTTACCAGAAATTGATTTCAAGGAAAAGAATAAATGCCTCAACTTTCTTAATTACTATTCTAAATTCATTGAAGAAAAACATATCAATTATGTATTAGACGCCTATTGTCAAACTGAATTAGCAGAAGCTTCGGATTGCCAAAAATAAACAGATAATATTGGCTTAACACTCAAAACACAAACTCCTCTTGTGCTGCATGGGAGGAGCTTGTTTTCATAAAACCTTGTATTTCTTCAAACATTCATAAAAACAATCCCTTACTTACCCGAGACAAAGTTAAAATATATGCGTGTACGTTAGTATAGTCCTATTTCGAGCGAAAACCATAAAAAAAACCATCATTATTCGTTTGTTGTCGCTTAATAATAGTATATTTGTAAAAAAATAGCTATGAAGAGAATTTGTCCAATTTGCAAATCAGAATTTGACGGTAGGATAGATAAAAAGTTTTGCTGTGACCAGTGCCGCAACACATTCAATAACCGTCTTCATCAAGACACAAATAATTTTTCAAGGCAAATTAATAGAATATTAAAAAATAATCGTCACATACTCCACGAGTTTTACGAAAACAACAATCGCAAAGCAAGCAAAGAAAAAATGCTGTCTGCTGGTTTCAATTTCGATTATCTCACAAATATTTATAAAACAAAAACAGGTAAAATTTATTATTTTTGCTACGACCTTGGCTATATAAGTAATGATGATGTTTATTACAGTATAGTTGAACGAAAAGAATATGTTGAATAATGATAATACCTTTAATAATCAATAACATGACATCACAATATAAGACAACATATAATATCATAAAACATAAAATTCAATAATATGATACAACTCACCGACAAATATTTAACAGAGGAAAGTGCCGCATACATTATCTCAGATAAAAAACAAATTAAAGACATTCAGTTGTCGAAAACAGAAATAAGTTTTGCGGAAAAGATGCTTGATAATAAAGCGTATTTCGTCCATATTAATTCATTTTACAAGTCTTCATTCATCTTGTTAGTCAACTCCAAAAAAGATGAGTTTACACAATTAGAAGACATCAGAAAGTCTGGTAATAAGATAATTGCAGAAATTAAAGACTTAAAATTAGAAAAGATTAATGTTATTAATTTAAGTTCAGAGAAATTCACTTATGCACTTTGCGAAGGTATAATGCTAAGCAAATATGGATTTTACAAGTACTTTAAAGACAAAAACGAAAAAGAATCTTCGCTAAAAGCAATAAAAATTGTTAGTAGCAACACCGATGATAATACAAAGGTTGAATTATTAAACGCACTTATCGAAGGAGTTTACAATGCTCGAGATATAGTAAACGAACCACTTTCGTTTATGACTGCAAAAAAACTTTCTCAAGAAATTGAAAGAATAGGAATCGAAACTGGCTTTAAAACAGAGATTCTCGATAAAAAGAAAATTGAAAGTCTCAAAATGGGCGGATTAATTGCTGTCAACCGAGGTAGCACACACCCACCAACGTTTAGCATAATGAAATGGGAACCAGAAAATGCAGTTAATAAAAAACCTTATGTTTTTGTAGGAAAAGGACTTGTATTTGATACTGGCGGCATAAACCTAAAACCAAGCGGTTATCTCGAAACCATGAAATGCGACAAAGCAGGTGGTGCAACAGTTGTTGGTCTTATGGCAGCTATCGCAAAAGCTAAACTACCAATCAAAGTAATAGGATTAGTTCCAGCAACAGACAACAGGCCTGGCAACGATGCTTATGTACCCGAAGACATAATAACAATGTTCGACGGGACAACGGTTGAAGTACTAAACACCGATGCTGAAGGCAGAATGATACTTGCCGATGCTCTTTCTTATGCAAAAAAATACAATCCTCAATTGGTTATTGATTTGGCAACCCTTACAGGTGCCGCAGTAGTCGCTGTTGGCGAAAATACTACCGCAATAATGGGAAATACACCCAAAGAAATCGAGAAATTGAAAAAAACAGGTTTCCAAGTATGGGAAAAACTCGTTGAATTACCATTATGGGACGAATACAAAGAGCAATTAGAATCAAGCGTAGCTGATTTAAAAAATATCGGAGGAAAATATGCCGGTGCAATAACAGCAGGTAAATTTCTTGAACATTTTACAGATTACGATTGGATACATCTTGACATTGCAGGACCAGCATTTACCGAAAAAAACGACTCATACAGAGGAATAGGCGGTACTGGTGTAGGTGTAAGATTACTGTTTGAATTTTTAAAACAAAAAATTGATTAACCAATTATCAATCAAAAATAAATAAACTAATAATCAGACAATACTAAATATAAAGAAATGACCAGAATAAAAATAGGCATAACACATGGAGATATAAATGGAATATCTTACGAAGTAATGATTAAAGCTTTGAGCGAACCACGTATGTTCGATACTTTTATTCCAATAATATACGGAAGTCCAAAAGTGCTGGCTTACTACAAAAAAGCCCTAAACAGTAATATTCAAACAAATAGCATTAACACAGCAGAAGAAGCAAAATCAAAAATGCTAAATATTATTAATTGCAACTCCGAAGACATTCGAGTTGAAATCGGCAAATCGACCGAAACTGCTGGTTTAGCTTCATATCAAGCACTTGAAAAAGCGACCACTGATTTAAAAAATAATAGTATTGATGTCATAGTAACGGCTCCAATAAACAAGAACAATATTAATGCAGCAGGATTTAATTTCCCCGGACACACCGAGTATCTTGCAAAAGAATTTAGTAACGACGAACATCTAATGATCCTAATGAATGATATGATAAAAATAGGTGTCGTTACTGGGCATATTCCGATAAAAGATGTTGCATCAACAATTACAAAAGAGCTAATTCTAAGGAAAATGCATGTTTTGAACGACTCGTTAAAAAACGATTTTCTAATAAGTAAACCAAAAATTGCTATTTTAAGTTTAAATCCTCACTGTGGCGATAATGGAATTATTGGAGACGAAGAAACAGAAATTATCATTCCTGCTATTGAAGAAGCTAAAGAGAATAATATATTAGCTTTTGGCCCATATTCTGCCGATGGTTTCTTTGGTGCTTATGAATTTAGAAAATTTGATGCTGTCCTTGCGATGTACCACGACCAGGGATTAGCCCCTTTTAAAGTAATTGCTTTCGAGGATGGCGTAAATTTTACCGCAGGATTACCAATTGTAAGAACGTCGCCAGCACACGGAACAGCTTATGATATTGCCGGAAAAGACATCGCCTCTTGCCAATCGTTTCGAGATGCCTTATATCTCGCAGTTGATATTTACAAAAATCGAAATGAACAATACCAACTTGAGCAAAACGCACTAAACTTAGATGAATTTAAAGATCTTAGCACCATAAATAAAACAGACGAATAATGGCATTATACACAAAAGAAGAAGCTCTCGCTTACCATAGCGAAGGACGAAAAGGAAAAATAGAGATAGTAATCTCCAAACCATTTCAATCTCAAAAAGACCTGTCATTGGCATATACACCAGGAGTTGCAGAGCCATGTCTCGAAATAGAAAAAGACCTTAGTAAAGTTTATGAATATACCGCTAAATCAAACCTTGTAGCGGTAATTTCAAACGGCACGGCGGTACTTGGACTCGGAGACATAGGTCCGGAAGCCTCAAAACCAGTAATGGAAGGCAAAGGATTACTTTTTAAAGCATTTGCTGATGTCGATGTCTTTGACATAGAGATTAATGAGAAAAATCCGCAAAAAATTATAGAAATAATAAGTTCTATGGAACCTACATTTGGCGGAATTAATCTCGAAGACATTAAGGCACCCGAATGTTTCGTTATCGAAGAAGAACTTAAAAAAATAATGAAAATTCCTGTTTTTCATGATGACCAACATGGAACAGCTATTATTTCGGCAGGAGCACTACTAAATGCACTCGAAATTGCAAACAAAAACATCAATGACGTAAAAGTTGTCGTTAATGGTGCTGGTGCAGCAGGAATCAGTTGTGCAAGATTATTTAATTCTCTCGGCGTTAAAAAAGAAAATATTGTTCTTTGCGATTCAAAAGGAGTTGTTAAAGAAGGAAATCCAAGAAATAACATATACAAAAAAGAATTTGCAACAAAACGAGACATAAATACTCTTGCAGATGCACTAAAAGATGCCGATGTTTTCGCAGGAGTTTCTGTTGCAGATGTAGTGAGTAAAGAAATGCTAAAAACCATGGCAGACACTCCAATTGTATTTGCATTGGCAAATCCAAACCCAGAAATTTCATACGAAGATGCAAAAGAGGCACGTCCCGATGTCATCATGGCTACTGGACGCAGCGATTATCCTAATCAAGTAAACAATGTATTGGGATTTCCTTTTATTTTTAGAGGAGCACTTGATGTACGAGCGACATGTATAAATGAAGAAATGAAAATCGCTGCCGCAAAAGCTCTTGCCGAAATGGCTCACTTACCTGTTCCTGAATATATTTGCAAAGCATACAATACCGATAAACTTGAATTTGGTCCAGAATATATTATCCCTAAACCACTCGATTTACGTGTAATAGAGCATGTGGCTGTAGCGGTCGCAAAAACCGCAATGGAAACTGGTGTTGCGCAAAAAAATATCGAAAATTGGGATGAGTATATCATACAATTAAGACAAAGAGTTGCTCGTGTACATGCTAATTATAAAATATCTCAAAAATAATTACAAGCTAATGCATTAACTAACAATGCAATAAAGCTTTATAAATCATTTAATAACTATATTGCACCAAAAACATTTTTTCCATATCTTTACATAAAAATTATTTTTGTATGAAAAGATATATGCTGTTTTTACTTATTTTTGGAGTATCATTTATTTCAAAATCCCAATCCGTAGATTATAATACGGCTCTTAACATTACAAAAAACACAATAACTGAGAGATTCTCTCTTATCGAACATAATACCAATTACAAACCGATATCACATACCACAGAAAGCATCAATGATAATGTCGTTTTATACGTATTTAATCTTGAGCCAACAGGTTTCATAATTATTTCTGGAGACAGGTCTGCAACTCCAGTACTTGCTTTTTCAACCGAATCAAATTACGAAATAAATGATAAAAATCCAGCAGCCGACTTTTGGCTAAACACATATAAACAGCAAATTAATTATAACATTCAAAACGATATTACACCAAAAACGAAAATACAAAACGAGTGGATACGCCTGAGTAATAATCCTGCTAATTTTAGTTCAAAAAACAATATAAAAACCATAGGCAAACTTTTACACACAAAATGGGATCAGGGAAAATATTATAATGCACATTGCCCCGAAGACCCCGCTGGTACAGACGGTCATGTTGTAGTAGGCTGTGTTGCAACCGCTTTAGGACAAATAATTAACTATTTTAGACATCCTGAATATGGTACAGGCTCATACGGATACGAACACCCCGATTATGGGTGGATAGAAGTTGATTTTTCAGAACAAAATTACAACTACGACCAAATGCCAGTTGAAGCAACTGACTATAATGATGATATTGCAAGATTACTTTATAATATTGGAGTTTCAGTTGATATGAACTACGGACCTGACGGCAGCGGAATGTGGAATCACAAAGGGGCTTATACATTACGAACATATTTCGGATACGATGATTCGTGTACCTACCTTTTTAAAGACAGTCTGCCAGAAGATTTCGACTGGAACGGGACACTCGTGAATCACCTTGATCAAAACATCCCGCTTTACTATGCAGGCTGGAGCGATTACGATTATATTAGCGGACATGGTTTTGTTCTCGACGGATACAGCGACTCAACACATTATCATATAAATTGGGGATGGGGAGGCTACTTAGATGGATATTTTTTAATAGACGACCTTACCCCTAGTAGTTCTGATTTCACTCTTGCACACGAAGTTATCATCAATGCGACTCCACTTAATCCAACAACAAACTGTGCCACATTAAAAGAGTTAAATACAACCGAAGGAATAATTAATGACGGCAGCGGACCAATTAATAATTACCAAAATAATACTGAATGCATGTGGCTCATAAATCCCCAAGACTCAGTAAGTGGAATTGAATTTGAAATATTAAATCTTGAAATGGACGACAACGACTATATAGTTTTCTTTGATGGAGAAAATGACACCGACCCCGTTATAAATACAATTTATGGAAACAGTACAACACAAGATTTTGAAAGCACATCTGACAAAGTACTAATAAAATTCGTTACCGATGCCGACTCTGTAAATAATGGTTGGTTAATCTCATACAAAGGAATAAAGCCTAGTTACTGCAATCTATTACAAACTCTTACAGAACCAACAGGCGAAATAACTGACGGAAGCAATTCGTATCTCTACCAAAACAATACTTTCTGCAACTGGAAAATTCAACCCGAAGGTGCAAATAGTATAAGAATCAGCTTTACAGAATTCGACATAGAACCAACAAATGATTATGTGAGAATCCTAAATTCAGCAGGCCAATTTGTTGCAGAACTTACAGGAAATACTATTCCTGAACCAATTGTATTAATAGGAGAAAAAGCAACTATTATATTCAAGACGCATACTTCTGCAAGGCATCAAGGATTTAAACTTTTCTACGAAATGAACACAGATGGGATTGATGATGATTCTACTGACCAAATTAAAATCTATCCTAATCCTGCAAGAGAGGAACTAAATATAAATATCGGAAGCGACATCAATCCGACCAGCATCACTATTTATAACACAGACGGGAAGATGATTAAAAGCATTGCTAATTCAGGTATCTCAAAGCATGTAAATATTGATTTAACGGATATGGCACAAGGATTATATTATATCAACATTGTAACAGACAAAACAACTTTTAAATATAAGTTTGTAAAATTATAAAAACGATGAATGTGATTCAATAATCAAAAATATAACAATGAAAATTTTAAAGCCGCTTCTACTAATTTTAATTTTAGGTTCAATGTTTTTAATATCAGGCTGTAATACTGAAGGTTGCACCGATCCTTTGGCTTTAAACTACAACCCAGATGCAACAAAAGATGATTGCTCTTGCATTTATCCAGAACCGGAACCAGAGCCAGAACCAGATATTAGAGACCCGTATATTGGGAATTATCTTGTTACAGACAGTCTTTTCATGGGTGGAGAATTTAATAATGTAAAAGAATATACATTATTAATATCTTTAGAAAATACCATTTCAGACACTATTTTTTTAAAAAACTTATGGGGAGACACAAAATCATATTATGCGATTCTAAATGACAGTAGTTTTAATATCCCATCCCAACAAGTTAGCGGACCTTATCACACAGAAGGAACGGGGAATATATCTAATGGAACAATCACTTATGAAACCTTTGGTGATGTATATCTGCACAAAGGATATGGGACTAAACAATAAATTTTATTAATACTGTTTTTAAAAGTGTCTGATAACAAAACTTCGAGAACAAGGCTTGTAAATTCTGAAAATCAAGGAGTTTACTTTTGTAAATGACTGTTTTCAGAATTTACGTAACGCCGTTATCGGAGTTTTTTACAGACACGTACTAATTACAAAGAACCCACAACGACTGATTACCAGTCTTATCACGCAACGATTTAAGTTCTGCAATAGCCACAGAATTATCAGCAAAACTTTTCACTGAAACTCTGTACATTCCATTATTAACGGGCAAAACTTGTGAGCTAAAACCTGAGTTTATAAGATTCAGTTTATAATTATCGGCGTTTGTAATATTTGAAAAACTACCGCCAATTACATGAACATTAAAACTCTCATTATGATTAATAATTGTAGCTTCAACAACTATTTCAGCTTCAATCTTTACATCGGCAGATAAGTCATCTTCAACTACAACATTATCAGCAATTACGTTTATTTTATTATCAACGGGAATAGAATTATTTGTAATTTCGGAAGTGCTGCTATTTTTAAGTAATTCTACAGGAACAATATTTGCATTTTCATGTAATGGCAGTTTTTCATAACTAATCCAATCGAATTGAAATGCTATAACAATCAAACCTGCAATTACCGCTGCTGCAGAAGTATAAAAGAATGCAGGACTAATAAGTCTTTTCCTTTTATTTGATTTTGCCTCTTTAGACTTCGATAATATTGGTTGTTTTTGTATCTCGACACCTTTTTTTGCAGTCTTAAGCATCGGGAAGTTAAATCTTTTTAAACCATAAGAGGCTTCTAATAAATTTTGCTCTAAAGAAGGAATAAAAACCAGCGCATTATCTTTAATGCTAAATTCACCAATACTACCAAACCTTAAAACTTTATTGTTTTGTAATACAGTGTTAAGCTCATTAACAAAATCTTTAACATGATTTTCTGCCTCTTTCCACTCAATATTATATTCTCTTGTAAGATAATTTATTAACAAGCCATCATTATTTTTTAGCTCACGGTTAAAAGCAATCTTTTTCACCGGAGGATAAAACTCTTGATTCGACAAATCAATTTTTGCTTCGAAATAATTGCATACAAAACCACCAAACCCTGGTATTATTACACAATCATTATCTTTAATAAGCTGATATACAATACTATTTATATTCATTAACTAAAATCTTTTGAAATGTAAATATACAATAACTTTTATAATTCTACAATAATAATTTCGACACGGCGATTTAAACGTCTGCCCTCTTCTGTTTCGTTATCTGATACTGGCACACGATTTCCAAATCCCCTGTATTTCATTCCTAACTTGTCAAGCCCTTTTTCAATAAGATAATCATAAACTGCTGCTGCCCTTTTTACAGACAAAGTTTTATTGTAAGAATTGCTTCCGATATTATCGGTATGTCCTCTAATTTCAATTCTCAAACTAGGTTTAGATTTAATTATCTCAAACAATCTGTTTAGCTCTGCATATGATGCTGTTAATAGTTCTGAAGAATTAAATTCAAAAAATATCCTATTAAGATTAAACTTATCTCCTATTTTAGCTTTATCAAAAGCCTCATCGGTAATTTCAGTCTCTCGCATATCAAAAAACAAACCTGAATTTATACTGTTACTGTCATTTCCATTACCCTCAGAATTATCACCTAAATCCCCACTTATATTATCCAGGACACTAGAGTCGTTTAACGAACCATTTCCATCATTGTTTAATTCATCATTATTACCAGAATTGCCATTACCACCATTATTTCCGTTATCTGACAGCCCGCTGTCTGCCAAGCTACTAATATTTAGGCTATTATATCCAGTTTCGGGGTCATAATTATTTGCCATCCAATCAGATCCAAACGAAAGGTCGTTAAGACAACCGCATTCAAAATAATTTTCTATTTCAAAAACTCTAACATCATCAATGTAATAGTAAGCATAAATAAAATTTGAATCTGCCTCTTCGTTTGTATTTAACTGATAATTTGTAATTGAGTTATCCCAAAAATTACCAATTGTGAGATACTGTTCATTGCCACGTGCCCTATATATCCCACATAATTCCTGCCAATAATCTTGGTTATCCATAATATGCCCAGGTTTATTTATTATTTGGGGACGTTGAATTATCAGACCAGCATCCTTTGTTCCGATTTTCTCTTTTGTTAGCGTAATACCCATTGCGTCAACAGCGTATAAAGATTTTGAGGAGTTAGCATAAAAAAGTTTGACACAATACAGCTTTTCCTTTTTTAATGCTTGTGTTAATTTCGTTTGGATATACTCACGGGAAACTCCTTTAACAATTTTTGTAGTATCATAAAAAACCTCACGCAGTATAATACCTGCATAAGCAACCCCCTCGGCAGGATACATATTGCCTGCAAAATTCTCTGGCAATCCTGCATCGCCAACACTACATATATGGAATTGATCGGGGGTTCCTTTATTTGGATTATACCATAACGGATAAGGCTTCGCTACTGATAATGTTGAAAAAGAATAAGGACATGACCATGCATCCTCAAAACTATGATTGGGCACAAGGTTTTGACTTTTCCCCATCAAGACGATAGACAAAAACACTAACAATGTAATTATAGCTTTAGTTTGCATGCAATTTATTAACTCTGAATATCAGAAAATATTTTATTTTACTATTTCTTTTTTTTAAGAGACCAATTTGAAAGGTTTAGATTTTTTGGTTTTCGCGGAAACACTTGACTCATCTTAATCAATCGATTATATGATTTTACGTGTCTTTCCTTTTTTGCATTATAAATATCAGAAATGTTTATAAGAATACCAGTTTCTTCAACACCACCGAATGCGTGATTTTCAACTGTACCAAAAGTAATCATAGTTGGCGAAAGGTTCATATAAGCATTAACAAGAGGCGGAATTTTCTCTCCAACTTTACGAACCATTGCATTTAATTTCTTATAATCTGAGTCATAATCATTACCAAAGAACATTTTTTTTACATTTTCATAATCAAAATAAATAGGGTCTTTAGGGATAATATAACCAGATTTATCGGGAAAATACAAATTAAGGAATGACAAAATATAATTACGAGCTTTCAAATCAAAATGCTTATACATCGTCACTTTTCCAAAAAAGTATTTCATTTCAGGATACTCAATTATCAAAGCTCCCAAACCATCCCAAAGATTATCTAAAGCAAACATACCTTTCCGTGCATTTCGACCATATTGATAATTTGGCTGCACAAAAGACCGACCTAACTCTATTGTATATGGCAAGAAATCTTTCAAAAAAGTTTCCGAAAAATCGAACATGTGTGATGTAGCAAGCTTCCCCGCTGGATCATCAAGGACAGATTCACCTAAAATAAATCTATAACCGCCGATGATTGCTTCTTCGTCAGGATCCCAAACAATCAATTGAAGATAAGGATCATCTGCAAGATCATAATCATCTAAATCATAAGATTTGCCAGTACCGCCACCAGCCATACGAAAAGTTACCTCACGTAATCTCCCTATCTCTTTCATCAAATTTGGGGAGTCCTTATGAGAAAAAACATAAATTTCAGTATTACCATAATTGGACTTACGGAGCATTTTATCGTCTGTAAGCTCTGATATCAATAATTCCTTACTTACAGGAGGTATTATAGGATTCATTAGTGTCATATCTGACCTGTTTTTTTTGTTAATGCAAATTTAATAATAATTCGCAATAGATTCAACTATTTCAAGGAATATACAATATTTTTTAAATACTCTGCCCATTGCAGATAAGTCTGAGATTTATCAAAATGTGTATAGGAAATCGGCTCTCCAAAAATGATTTTTATGGTCCTACCTTTTTGTTTAAATGTCTCATCCACAAGATATAACATCTCTATATTCATTTTTATTCGAAAAAACTTTCTAAATTGTGCCAATCTGTAAAAAAAGTTCGAGTTACGACCATCAATATAAACAGGAACTATATCCCTTTTTGTCTCTACAGCTTTACTTACAAAACTTTTTTGCCAAGTAGGATCAACGATTTTACCTTTTACCTTGCGAGAGACTAAACCAGCAGGAAAAAACAGTATTTGCTTATCCGAACTGTATGCTGCATTAACCTTGTCAACACTTTCGCGCGACTGAGAACCAACTTTATTAACAGGAACAAAAAGGTCATTTACAGGTTTAAGAGCCATCAATAAATCGTTTACTACAAAAACAAAACTATCAAACTTTCGAGATATAACATCCATTAACACCGCACTCTCCAAACCTCCTAAAGGATGATTTGAGGCAAACACAAACCGACCATCTTTCGGGATATTTTCAAAACCACTGTATTCAATTCCAAGTTCCATGTATGAAATACATTCCCTAACAAAATCCATATTTTCTACTCCCGGAAGCTCATCTAAAAACTTATTAAGCTCATCCTGATGCAATATTTTTTCCAAATATCTGATTATAAACCGAGGAATACGTCTTGCAACTCTCGAATTTTTCGAGCTAATTATCCCACGTACATCAATATGAAGTGACTTATCATCTGCCATATTTCTATTTGTTAATTTCTTGCAAAAATAAAACAATTTTTCAATAACCACAAACACCTATCAATCAATATATTACACTTAACTGCACTAGAAGTTATTAACAATGTGGAGAAATGTGGGGGAATATGTTTTAAAGTGGGAAAAAATATACATACTTTTACGTACATAATAAAAAATGTATTTTATGTTTGTTGGTGAACACAATGGAAAATTAGATAACAAAGGCAGGATAATCTTTCCGGTACAGCTAAAGCGTCAAATTCCTGAAGAGGAACAAAAGCTAGCTTTAGTATTAAAAAAAGATATTTACGAAAAATGCCTGATTTTATATACCCTAAATGAGTGGGAATACCAGACCAATATTTTAAAAAATAAATTAAATCCTTTTAACAAACGTCATTCAGAATTTCTACGTGAGTATTACCGTGGCACCGCAGAATTATATTTTGATTCAAGCAATAGACTACTAATTCCTAAAAAACTTCTTGACCACATAGGAGCAGAAAAAGAATTAGTTTTTGCTGGACAGAAAGGCAAAATAGAGATTTGGGCAAATGAAAATTATAATTCAAAACAAATCGCACAAGAAGATTTTGCAGATTTGGCAAACGATATTTTGGGCGGTAGTTTTGGTTTTTACAATGAGGAATAAGCTATGTACCACAAACCTGTTCTATTAAATGAAAGCATCGAAGGTCTCAATATCAATCCTAACGGGATTTATTTTGATGTTACTTTTGGCGGTGGTGGTCATTCAAAAGAAATACTAAAAAACCTATCTGAAAAAGGACGTTTATACGCAATAGACAGAGATCCAGATGCCCATGAAAACACAATAAAAGACAAGCGATTTACTTTAATATATGGCAATTTCAGATATATCAAAAACTATATTGAGTTTTACAAACTTGAGAGTATCGATGGCATATTAGCAGACTTTGGCGTTTCTTCGCACCAATTTGACATAAGCGACAGAGGTTTCTCGTTTCGTCTTGGCGGCAATCTTGATATGAGAATGAACCCCGAACAAACGACAAAAGCCTCAGACATTCTCAATAAATACTCTGACGAAGACCTTTACAAAATTTTTAGAACATATTGCGACATACACAATCCTGGAAAATTAGTAAAAAGCATCATCGAATATAGGCAACAAAAAGATTTTGAAGATATCGAAAGTTTTATTGAACTAATAAAACCCGTAATGCCTTATCAACGTGAAATTAAATATCAGGCACAAGTTTTTCAGGCTTTACGCATCGAAGTAAATGATGAGATAAATTCCCTTAACGAGTTTTTGGATTCAATTCCATATTTACTTACCATTGGTGGACGACTTTCAGCTATTTCTTACCATTCCCTCGAAGATAAACCTGTAAAAAACCTTATCAAAACAGGTAACACAAGAGGAGAATTACAAAAAGATTTTTATGGTCAAACCAATTTACCACTGAAAGCAATTAACAGAAAAATTATTATCCCTAACGAAAAAGAAATAAACGAAAACCCAAGAGCAAAATCAGCTAAATTGAGAATTGCAGAAAAAATATGAGCGAAAAAACTAAAATAACAAAAAAAGATATTAAAGCTACCGTTCGTGGATTTATAAATGGATCGATAGTAGCTTCCGATATTGTAAGGAAGCAAATTCCTTTCATCATTGTTATTTTTATTCTAGGTTTAATTTATATCTCAAACAGATTTCACGCCGAAAAAGTTTTTAGAGAAACCGAAGAAACGCAAAAACTCATAGAAGATTTGAGAGCAGAAAAAATTGAAATACAGTCCGAACTAATGACAAGTAGTCGTAGAGGAAAAGTTTTAAAAATGCTTCAAGAAAAGGGATCAAACCTTGAAGAAGCAAGCACACCACCAAAAAAAATATCATACTATATTGATTACGAATGAGTGACAGAACTAACATATTAGCAAAACTTAATATTGTGTACATTCTACTGATGGCATTCGGTTTTCTTATTATTGGTAAGATAGTTTATTATCAATTTTTTTATGATAAGGATATCATCAACGATGCACTCAAAACCACACGTATTTATACTTCAATAGAACCTATCAGAGGCGACATATATTCCAGCGATGGAAAATTACTTGCAACATCAGTAGCATATTTCGAAGCAGGTGTTGATTTAAATTGCGATGCACTTACACAACAAATATTTGATGAAAATATTGATTCGCTAGCATTGTGTCTAGCACAATTATTCAACAATAAAACAACGCAAGAGTTCAAAACTGAGATGATAGATGCCAGAGACTCTGGCTCAAGATATTACCGATTTAGCTACAATATTAGTTATTCCGAATTCAAGGAACTTTCCACATTCCCTGTGCTTCGTAAGGGTAGAATAAGAGGTGGATTTGTTTATCAAAAGTCTTTTAAAAGAGAAAAACCATTTGGAGAGCTTGCACGTCGAACAATAGGAACTGTCGCATCTCCTCGCAGAATAGGTGTTGGATTGGAAGACGCTTATGATGAATACCTTAGAGGTGTTGAGGGATATACCGTAAAAGAAAGGATTCCGGGTAATTTATGGATGCCTGTAGAAGATGCACAATACGTAGAGCCAAAAGACGGAATAGACCTTATTACAACAATAGATATTGGACTACAAGATGTTGCCGAAAATGCTTTGGAGACACAATTGCGTAAACATGATGCCGAGTACGGAACCGTTGTGCTTATGGAAGTTAAAACAGGTAAAGTAAAAGCAATTGCAAATCTCAAAAAACATCCCGAAGGATTTTACTACGAAGAATTAAACTTTGCAGTCGGAAATGCCACCGATCCAGGATCAACTTTTAAACTTGCCTCAATAGTTGTTGCAATTGAAGACGGTTATGTGAAACCCGACCAAATAGTTGAAACAGGCAATGGCACAATAGTTTATTATGGCAGAAAGATGAAAGATTCGCATGAAGGTGGCTACGGCAAAATCTCATTGCAAAGAGTTTTCGAGGTATCATCAAATGTCGGAATTTCAAAAATAATCAGAGATAATTACAAAGACAAACAGTCGCAATTTGTTGAGGGACTAAAAAGACTAAATCTCGACAAGCCTCTTGGTGTTTGTATAAAAGGAGAGGCACTTCCAGTAATTCACAAACCCGGCGACCCCGAATGGTCAGGGCTTTCTTTAACACAAATGTCAATTGGTTATGAGCTTCAAATATCTCCACTACAAATACTCGCATTTTATAATGCAATCGCAAACAACGGAATAATGGTAAAACCAATTTTTGCCGAAGCACTAACATATAGAGGTGAAGTTGTCAAGGTTTTTGAACCCGAGGTAATTAACCCACAAATATGTTCTCAAGCAACCATTGACATAGTAAAACCAATGCTCGAAGGGGTTGTCGAAAATGGGACTGCCCTTAATATCCGTAGCGATAATTACAAAATTGCAGGTAAAACAGGAACTGCACAAATCAACTATGGTAACGATACATTGCCCACGGAATATCACGCTTCTTTTGTTGGATATTTCCCCGCCGATGCACCAGAATACTCGTGTATAGTTTCAATTTACAAACCACGTAGAAGAGGATTCTACGGAAACATCGTAGCTGGTCCGGTATTTAAAGAAATTGCAGATAAAGTTTATGCAACAAATCCAAAATTTCACAGATTCACATCGAATTTCACAGTGGCACAAACCGTTCCCTACTCAAAAGATGGTAATAAAGATGAAACTGAAAAAGTTTATAACTGGCTACAAATTGTTACCAATTATAATAATATGGGACAAACCGAGTGGATAAAACCAAATATCGACGGACATAAAATTAAATATAATCCAATAAATTACAGCGATAAAACCAAGGTCCCCAACGTAATTAATATGGGATTAAAAGATGCGTTGGTAATATTAGAAACTTATGGTCTAAAACCAGTTGTAGAAGGAAGAGGAAAAGTTGTTAGGCAATCGCCTGCACCAAATAGCTCATTTAATAAAAACGACAATATTACAATTACATTAAAATGATTGATTTAAATAAAATATTATCCAAATTAAAACCCTTGAGCACACAAATAAATAATGATTTGTGTTTCTCAAAACCAGAATTTGACTCTCGAAAAGTAAAAAAAGACGACATCTTTTTTGCAATAAAAGGTAGTCTAAACGATGGGCACGGGTTTATCGAAAAAGCAATTTCAAACGGAGCAAACGTAATTGTGTGCGAAGAGTTCCCAAAAGAATTAAACTCAAGCATCTCTTATATCAAAGTTAGTTCAAGTTCGGAAGCCCTTGGTATTATAGCTTCTGAATATTACGATAATCCATCAAACAAAATAAAACTCATAGGGATTACTGGAACAAATGGCAAAACAACAATCGCTACAAGTTTGTACAATCTTAGTAAATTTTTAGGATACAAAGCAGGTTTGATTTCAACTATCAGAATTTTAATTGATGAAGAGAACATAGATGCAACACATACAACTCCAGATCAAATAACAATAAATAATTATCTAAACAAGATGTCTGAAAAAGGCTGCGAATATTGCTTTATGGAAGTAAGTTCGCATTCCACTGTGCAAAATCGGATATTCGGGTTAAATTTTTATGGAGGTGTATTTACTAATATTACACACGATCATCTTGATTTTCATAAAACATTCGCAGAGTATATTAAAGCTAAGCAAAAGTTCTTCGATTTGCTTCCAAAATCAGCTTATTCACTCACTAACGATGATGACAAAAATGGAAAAATAATTGTGCAGAATACAAAAGCTCGTAAATTTTCATACTCATTAAATTCAATTTCTAATTATAAAGCAAAAATAATTGAAAGTCATTTTGACTCTACATTATTAAACATTCAACAACATGAAATATGGACAAGTTTTGTTGGTCGCTTTAACGCATACAATCTACTTGCAGTATATGGAACAGCGATATTATCTGGAATGAAAGAAGAAGATATTTTAACAGGACTCAGCATTTTACAACCAGTTGAAGGTCGTTTTGAAACATTAAAATCAGCTTCTGGAATAAGTGCGATAGTCGATTATGCACATACTCCCGATGCGGTAAAAAATGTTTTATCCACAATTGCTGACATACTCAACAAAAGAGGACAAATAATTACTGTAATTGGTGCCGGTGGAGACAGAGACACAAGTAAAAGACCCGAAATGGCAAAAATTGCAGTCGAAATGAGCGATAAGGTAATATTAACTTCTGACAATCCTCGAACCGAAGACCCAGAAAAAATTCTTGAGGATATGCAAAAGGGTGTTGATGTTGCCAACAAGAGAAAAACATTAAAAATTACAGATCGCACAGAAGCTATCAGAACTGCATGTATGATGGCTAAACCAGGAGATGTTATACTCGTAGCAGGTAAAGGGCACGAAAAATATCAAGAGATAAACGGTGTAAGACACCACTTTGATGATAAAGAAATATTATTAGAAACATTTAAAGAAATAAACTAATGCTGTACTATCTATTTAGCTATCTTAACGAATTAGGTTTCCCCGGGGCAGGAGTCTTCGAGTATATCACTTTTCGTGCTGCTATGGCGATGATCACATCACTAATAGTAGGTATATTTTTCGGAAAGAAAATCATTCGAATTCTACAAAAGAAACAAATTGGGGAAGAAATACGTGATTTAGATCTCGAAGGACAAATGCAGAAAAAAGGGACCCCTACAATGGGTGGCATTATTATTATTCTCGCAATACTTATTCCCACATTACTATTTGCAAAACTCGAAAACATTTATGTTATTCTAATGCTAATAACAACTGTATGGCTTGGGTTCTTAGGTTTTATGGATGATTACTTAAAAATCAAACACAAAAACAAAGAAGGACTTAAAGGAACTTATAAAATACTAGGGCAAATAGCTTTAGGTTTTATGGTTGGAGGCATTTTGTACTTTTCGGATGATGTGGTTATAAGAACAGTAAGTAATGGCTGCTCTGACCAACAAATAGTGGAAGTTGTTGACAATCCCAATTGTGCAGAATTCGTAGAGTATATTGATATTAAATCCACAAAAACAACTATTCCATTTTTAAAAAACAATGAATTTGATTATGCCAAAGTAGTATGGTTTCTTGGCGAACATGCTGCAAAAATTGGATGGTTTATCTTTGTTATAGCAACAATTCTAATTGTAACAGCAGTTTCAAATGGAGCAAACCTCACGGATGGACTTGATGGACTTGCTACTGGGACATCGGCTATAATTGGTGCCACATTAGGGATACTTGCATATGTTTCCGGCAACCGAATCGCAGCCGAATATTTACATATATTATATATCCCAAACACTGGGGAGTTGGTAATATATATGGCTTCGTTTATTGGGGCAGCCATTGGTTTCCTTTGGTACAATTCATATCCTGCACAGGTTTTTATGGGTGATACAGGAAGCCTAACAATAGGTGGAATTATTGCAGTTTTTGCCATTATAATAAAAAAGGAATTATTGATACCTATTTTATGTGGTGTCTTTTTAGTAGAAAGTTTATCAGTAATGCTGCAAGTTAGTTACTTTAAATACACCAAACGAAGATACGGAGAAGGCAGGCGTATCTTCAAAATGGCACCATTACATCATCATTATCAGAAAAAAGGTTATCCCGAGCCCAAAATAGTTGCAAGATTTTGGATTATATCACTAATACTTGCTGTTATTTCAATTATAACTCTTAAACTTAGATAATTGTGGAAAAAAGAATTGTCATATTAGGAGCGGGCGAAAGCGGTACAGGAGCGGCAGTACTTGCAGCATTACAAAATTTTGATGTATTTGTTTCAGATAAATCATCAATTGCTGAAAAATACAAAAAAGTTCTAAAAGAATATAATGTACAATACGAAGAAAACCAGCATAGCTTAGAACTTATTTTAAATGCTGACGAAGTAATTAAAAGCCCTGGTATTCCAGACACAGTACCTGTACTTTTAGAAATAAAAGAACTAGGTATCCCAATTATTTCGGAGCTTGAATTTGCGGCAAGATATACAGAAGCGGTTAAAATATGTATCACTGGCAGTAATGGCAAAACCACAACCGCAATGCTAACATATCACATTCTCCAAAAAGCTGGTTTAAACGTAGGATTAGCAGGAAATGTGGGCAAAAGCCTCGCATATCAGGTAGCAACAGCAAATTACGATTATTACGTAATTGAAATTAGCAGTTTTCAGCTCGATAATATGTACCAGTTTAAAAGTGATCTTTCTGTATTAATGAACATCACACCCGATCATCTTGACAGGTACGATTACAAATTCCAGAACTATGTTGATTCAAAATTTCGCATACTACAAAACACCTCAAACAAAGAAAGCTTTATTTATTGCTCAGACGATGATACAATAATAAAAGAGATTACTAAAAGAAATATTACAACAACACAATTCGAGTTCTCTCAAACAAAAAAGAGCGTTGAGAACGGAGCATATCTCGACAAAACAGAGAGTGAAATTAATTATATATCTAATAACAAACAACAAATGACTATGCAAATCGAAGACCTCGCGATTAAAGGGAAACACAATGTTTACAATTCAATGGCAGCAGGAATAATCGCCCAATGCCTAAACATAAGAAAAGACATTATAAGAGAAAGTCTAATGGATTTTCGTAATGTAGAACACCGATTAGAATCCGTTATAAGCGTGCATGGCATAAAATTTATCAACGACTCAAAAGCAACAAATGTAAACTCCGCGTGGTACGCTTTAGAATCAATTGACTCCAAAATTGTGTGGATAGCTGGTGGAATTGACAAAGGCAATGATTACAGTATTCTCACAGACCTTGTAAAAACGAAAGTTAAAGCAATTGTTTGTCTCGGAAAAGACAACACTGCACTACACAAAGCTTTTGGAGATATGGTGCCAAAAATAGTGGACACAGGTTCAATGCTCGAAGCAGTTAAAACCGCTTATTATCTTGGTAAAAAAGATGATACTGTTTTATTATCTCCAGCTTGTGCAAGTTTCGATCTTTTCGACAACTACGAAGACAGAGGAACTCAATTTAAAATAGCAGTAAGAACATTATAAAATGAAATTGAGCAGCACAAATATTTTCCGTGGAGACAGAGGAATATGGATAATAATTCTATTCTTATTTCTATACTCTGTAATTTCAGTTTACAGTGCTTCGGCACAACTGGCTTTTAGGTCGTCATCGGGAAGCACAACATTTTTCTTGCTCAAACAAATTTTTTATTTACTAATTGCAGTTTGTGGTATTGTCATCGTTCATAACATACCATACAAGTATTTTAGCCGGCTATCAGTTTTCCTTTGGTATTTATCACTTGGCTTACTTGTCTTTACACTTATTTGGGGGATGAACGTTAATGACGCTCGTCGCTGGATACAACTACCAGGAGGCATGACTTTCCAAACCTCCGATTTTGCTAAGATTGCACTTCTAATGTATTTAAGCAGAAATCTTTCTATAAAAGAAGCTGAACTAAAAACTTTCAAAGGAGTTCTAAAAAAAATATTTATGCCTATAGTTATAACTTGTGGTCTAATTTTCCCCGAAGACCTTTCAACCGCAGTATTGTTATTCGGCATAAGCATGCTTTTAGTAATATATAGTCGCTTAAAACTGAAATATATTGCTATGATGATAGCAATCATGTTAGGTATCGGATTGATGACATTTGGAGCAATAAAAGCCTATCCAGATTTTGGAAGATTTAAAACTTGGAACAACCGTTTTGAAAGCTTTATGGATCCTAGCGGTAAAGAAAACATACAAGAAACTCATTCAAAAATCGCTGTGGCAACTGGAGGATTGTTTGGCAAAGGTCCTGGAAAATCGAGCCAGCGCAATATCCTACCCCACCCCTATTCCGACTACATTTTTGCTGTTATCGTTGAGGAATTAGGGCTGCTATTTGGTGCAATACCTTTATTGGCTTTATATTTATATTTGTTTTTGCGTGCTAAAAAAATTGTTAAAAAAGTAAATCGAAAGTTCGGAGCATACCTGACCGCAGGGCTATCAAGCTTGATAGTATTACAAGCATTATCTAATATGGCGGTAACGACAAATATTTTTCCGGTAACAGGACAACCATTACCATTTGTAAGCTATGGAGGGACATCAATTTTCTTTACAGGAATTGCTTTGGGAATAATATTAAGTGTCAGTCGAAGTGTGCAAGAACCAGCAGAAGATAATTCAAATAATATAGAAACTCAAAATATGGAAAACGATGAATAAAAACTTTAAGGTAATAGTAAGTGGTGGCGGAACTGGAGGACACATTTTTCCAGCTGTCGCAATTGCTAACGCACTGCAGAAAAAGTTTCCCGAAATTGAGATACTTTTTATTGGTGCCGAAGGTAGGATGGAGATGGAAAAGGTTCCAGCAGCAGGATACAAAATCATAGGTCTGCCAGTAATTGGAATGAAAAGGAAACTTTCTCCACAAAACATTACATT